>NZ_JAEMGT010000234.1:0-1156 GCF_017655185.1 Rahnella sp. ChDrAdgB13
GGATAGCTCAGTCGGTAGAGCAAGGGATTGAAAATCCCTGTGTCCTTGGTTCGATTCCGAGTCCGGGCACCATATTTAAAGAAACCAGCCTAACGGCTGGTTTTTTGCTTTCTGGCCTCGGCCAAAAAAATCCTGCCCTCTCCCTTTCGTGACTCACTTCTCACCCCTTCATTCATTTGCACAAAACTCCCGTTCAATCCTGTTTAAAAGTTAGGCCAACGTCCGTTAACGGGCATATTTCCTCGTTTTAGACTGTTTCCTTAGGCTAAAAAATTTACTCAAAGCCCTACAAACAGGATTGTCTGATGCAAATAACCCACATTGAGGTATTGCGCGTTGCTATTCCTTTCAGCAGCGGCAGGGAAAAATCACAAGAGAAAAACACTGACGCTTACAACGCGGCGTCACCGACATTAACCCGTATGGAAACGCTGCTGGTCAAAATCACCACGGATACCGGTTTACACGGCTGGGGCGAAGGTTTTGGGCATCTTTCAAACCCGATGACGGAAACGGCGCTGAACGGTCTGGTGGGCAGATTTTTCCTCGGGCAAACCTGTCCGCAAAGCCCTGACGAAATTGCCTCGCTGATGCAACAGGCAGAAATCAATTTCCACGCCTTTGGCCGCACGGGGCCGGTGATGTTTGCGCTGTCGGCAGTGGATATCGCGCTGTGGGATTTGCTGGCAAAAGCCAGAAACCAGCCGCTTTGGCAATTGCTTGGGGCGAAGCGCCATAAAATCGGGGTTTATGCCAGTCTGGTGAGTTACGGGAATGACCCGCAACGCGTGGCAGAAAAAGTGCTGAGCACTTATGACGCCGGATTCCGCGCCATCAAACTGCATGAAACAGAATACGCTGCCATTGCCACCGCGCGGGAAGTGTTGCCGCAAGATGCTGAACTGATGGTCGATGTAAATTGCCCGTGGAGTGTTAAAGATGCCATCGCGCAGGCGCAGAAGTTACGCCCGCTGAATCTGGGATGGCTGGAAGAACCCGTCTGGCCGCCGGATGATCTGGCTGGTCTGGCGCAGGTCAGAACACAAGGCACACGAATTGCCGCTGGCGAAAATGCGGCGGGCATACAGGGTTTTGTCGAGCATTTCGAACGCGGCGCGATTGACATCGCACAGCCGAGCGTCAGCAAAGTTGGCGG
>NZ_JAEMGT010000235.1:0-1691 GCF_017655185.1 Rahnella sp. ChDrAdgB13
CTTGGGGCGAGGGCCAAGCTCTCTCCGCTTCATGCGATGGTAGCTAACCACCACATGCTTATTACATACAAGTGCGATGGGTTTACTGGGTGGCCCTGTCGGTATCGGCCTGAGTGTGCTGGCCGCCGGTGGTGCGTATCTTTATGGCGAGTTCAAAAAGGCCGAGGAGCAGACTAAAAAGCTGACAGCTGCCGTTCTTGACCTGAACACATCTTCTCTTGTCTCTGCTACAGATTTGGAAAGGTTAAACAGCCGGTTGGGTGACACCGAAAACTCGGTAGATGCCGTGACTTCTGCGGCAAAAGCGGGGTTCAGCGGGCAGTTGCTGACGGATGTGGCTACGCTGGCTAATGCTTATGCTCAGGCTGGAGGGAATGCGCAGGATCTGGTGAATTCTCTTTCATCACTTCGTGGTGATCCTGTTGCGGCAATGGAAAAGCTGACTGCATCCGGTGTGGCGTTGAGTAGTTCTGTAGTCAGCCAGGTTCTTGCTCTAAATCAGCGGGGCGATGCGGCACAGGCAAGTCAAATTCTGATAGATGCGTCGATTCAGTCTTGGAAGGGACGCCTTTCGGAGTTGGGCGTTGAAGTAGATAAGACATCTGACTCTGTCAACAATCTTGGTCAAATGTGGCTTGCCATGGCTAACCCGGCGGGTGTTGCTATTGATAATGTCGCCGGCAAGGCCAGAGAAGCCCAGAAGAATCTCACCTCGCTGGCAGGGACATTGCAAGCTGATATCCAAACGGCTCTCGCCTCCGTCCAAAACGCACGTATAAAAAATTCCGCCGGGCTCAAAAGTTATCTTGATGCAGGGACGACGGCGGCCGAGAAACGTGCAGCCGCTATCAAGAATCTTAACAACAGCCTCTATTCTCCGGGTTCGTCGGATTATCAGCGGATCCTGAAAGGGATTAATGACGAATACGATAAGGCGACCAAAAAGAATAAGCCGCGCTCAACCACGGGTGAGAGTGAAGGCCAGCGCGCTCTGGAACAGGCTCAGCAGCGTAATGCTGTGTTGCGTGAGCAGGCACAAACCACTGATGCGCTGACCGACTCGGAACGTCAACTGGCAGCGTTTGATCAAAAAATTGCGGGTCTGAAAGGCCAAACCCTGAATGCCAGTCAGCAGAGCCTGGTCAACATGCAGGGGCAAATCCGCGCGCAGATGCAGTCAAACGTCCAGTTGGAGAAAGAGGCTGCATTGCGGAAGGTTTCGCAGAAATACCAGGAAGAAAGCCGTAAATGGACGGAAGAAGCGGATGCCATGCAGCGCGAAGCTGCGATTAATCTCGGTAAATACAGCCAGTCTGAAAGCGAATCTGCGGATGCTGATGCGCGAAACGCCATTATTAACCGGTTTAATCAACGCAGGATCGCGCTTGAAAAGGACTTTACGGATAAATCCTCCACGGAATATCAGGCCAGACTGGCAGATCTGGAGAGTGCCAAACAGCGGGAATTGCAGATCACCGAGCAAACCAACCAGGACAAACTCACCGCTGAGCAGGATTACAGCGCGGGTTTCCGCCGCGGTACGCTCAACTGGATTGACAGCGCGAGGGATGCAAACAGCCAGATGGCAACTTACGCATCCGGGCTTTTTGACAGCATGGCTGATTCACTGGCCACTTTTGCTACCACGGGAAAATTCAGCTTCAAGTCTTTTACAACGTCTGTACTTTCCG
>NZ_JAEMGT010000236.1:0-1429 GCF_017655185.1 Rahnella sp. ChDrAdgB13
ACCGGTTTTCAGGGTGTAAATTGCTGAAGCTCCACTGGCATCAACAACTGCCGTCAGTTTGTCCTCAAGCGCAGCCGTCACGTCACCGATTTGCGCCTGCACCTGAGTTGTCAAATCAGCCATCGCCTGATCAACATCGGCGATAGTCGTTTTTACCGTCAAAATATCAGCCCGCACCTCACCGTTCTGTGCGAACTGGTGATCCACGGTCGAATTGAGGTTCAAAGCATTTTGCAGGATGGCATCAATGTTGGTTTCAATATCACTCGTCAGTCGGTCACCGTCGGCAGAGTTCAGGAAGTCATCAGCGATATCACCGAGATAATCATCGGCATTATCGTTCGCCATGCCTCTGACCCAGTCCGTGTAACCTGACTCGTTACCGGTCTTATCCACCAGCTGCGCGCGGTACCAGAAAATCTGGCCTGCTTTCAGCCCAAGTTGCGTGTAAACGGCCTGCGGATATGGCACGTCAGACAGCAGCAACGGGTTTGACTGGTCGGAATTAGGCGTGTACTGAATCTCTGTTTTCAGCGTGTCCGAAGTGTTTTCCGGGAAGCCCCAGTTCAACTGAATACCCCAGTTGATGCCCGTGGCCGCGAAACCAACCGGCTTCGGTGGATTGCCCTCCTTTCCCGTCAGAGTTACTTCAGCCGAATAACCCCACCCGCTGGATATCTCCGCCGAATTGATAGCCCGCACGCGGACAAGGTAGCGGCCTGCATAAATGCCAGGCACCTCAAATGACGTTGTAGAGCTGCGCGGCACGTTTACCCAGTTACCATCATTGCGGCGCCACTGTGCCTCATAGGCGATAGCGTTCACCGCCACATCCCATGTTGCCCGCATGGTCTGAACGCTGATCCCCTGATTGACCACCGAATAGGAGTCGATCTGAATATTGTCCGGGGCCGTCTGGCTGCTAGGGGGAATAACACTGATCGGGCGTTCGTCAATAATTGCGCCGGTATCAATGCGAGCATATTTATCCGGGTCGTGATACGCCGCGGAAATAGTGGATGTGTTGTCATTGTTATCCGCAACGCTGAGAACGCGGTACTGCTGCGCATACAGCTCGTCAGACTCTACAACCCAGACGCTTTCAGCTTCTGGCGTTTCGCCATAGGCAGCCGTCACTGTGACAATCTTCCCGGATACTGACTGAATCGTGCGTGACTGAGCTGCACCGGATGGAAGGTTTAAAATCAGCCGACCACCGGCGGCGGCATCAGGAACACGGTCCAAGGTGATGGCGCGTCCGTTCACTGAACTTATGCGGCCACCGGTCACTTTTCCAGACAGCATTTCATCCGCAACCGCAATGATGTAACCCGGCTGTGGGATCATGCCATCCAGACCGACCGAGAAAGTAATCACGCGGTCCTTATTATTGGTCAGAATACCCCAGCGCCCTTTCCTGTTTGCCTCT
>NZ_JAEMGT010000044.1:0-52503 GCF_017655185.1 Rahnella sp. ChDrAdgB13
CCTTCGGGCTGGTCTGGTCAGCGATGGCTTTAAGCGTTTTGTACAGGGAGCCGGTTTTACCCGCCTTACCCAGCACGTTGTTAACCCGTGTCACTAACACGGGGGTATTCAGGGGAAAGGCTTCCGCATCGGCATCATCCGCCACGGCGACAACCCCAATGACATTCGATTCAATGTCATTGATAGCCGCCACAAGGTCGGTATTTTCCCGGATGCGGGCACCATGAAAGCGATCTTCCGCCATATTTTCACCATTACGTTATTGAGTTCGCAGTGATAATCCACCATGTTTGATCGCCACTCACGCTATTGCGGGTCTGGCCGGACGGTGACAACAAAAACTGATTTGGTCTCTCCCGCGCGCGTGGGATCCTTCGCCGGAAGAAGGGGGGGACACATGGCACTTACAGACCTGACCAAATCACTTAATGACGCCGTCAGCAGTTATAACGATTCACTTACCGAAGCGGTAAAAAGTCCGGGATTCAGCATTACGATGGGCGGCAAGGTACTGACGCAGCTTGATGATCGGATCATGTCGTTGTCACTGACGGACAACAGGGGCTTTGATGCCGACCAATTATCCATTTCCATTGATGACAGTGACGGCATGGTTGCCCTGCCGCCGCGCGGGGCTGAGCTTGCTGTATCATTTGGCTGGCTGGGTGAACCGCTGATTTACAAGGGGCTGTACACGGTTGACGAGGTTTCCCACGAAGGCCCGGCAGATACTATTGGCGTTACTGCCCGCAGTGCTGATTTTCGTGAAGAGTTCAACGTAAAGCGCGAAGTCTCATGGCATGACGTGACCGTTGAGCGTGTTGTGTCGGCAATAGCGCACCGCTACGGACTGATGGCGCAGATCAGTGAAATACTCGTGGATATTGAGATTGATCACGCCGACCAGACGCAGGAAAGTGATATGTCATTCCTTACCCGCATGGCGGAAATGTTGGGCGCAATTGCCACCGTCAAGAACGGCAGTCTGCTGTTTATTCTGCCGGGTGGCGGTGTGACCGCTGACGGAAAGGCGCTACCTTCTGCCAGCATTGACCGCACAAGTGGCGACCGGCACCGCTTTCGCATTGCCGATCGGGATGCATATACCGGCGTTAAGGCTTACTGGCTGGATCTCAATTTTGGCAAAAAGAAAAAGGTCAGTGTTAAGCGCCGCAAGCCTGCAAAGCCCAAAAAAGAGAAGAGCAGCAGCCGTGAGGGCGATTACATGGAGGGCGCAGACGGTAACGTCTATGTGCTGCGCAAGACTTACCAGAATGAAGAAGCAGCGAAACGTGCGGCGGCGGCAAAGTGGCAACAGCTTCAGCGTGGCGCAGCAGAGTTTTCGATCACCCTGGCGCGTGGCCGCGCTGAGCTTTACCCGGAAATGCACGTCACGGTTAGCGGTTTTAAGGATGAAATAGACAATCAGGACTGGATCATTGCGCGTGCTGAGCACGTCATTGACGACAATGGTTTTACCACCCGGCTGGAGCTGGAAGCAAAAATACCTGACTGGATAGCGGAAACTGAATAAAATGAAATGGAGTTCAACTCCCACAGGGGAGCCATCATTATGTTCAGATGTCCATTTTGCGGCGCTATGGCCCGCACCCGTACCAGCCGAAAAATCACCGATATGACAATCCGGCAATATCACCAGTGCCAGAATCTGGAATGTAGCCGGTCATTCACTACGCTTAACAGCGTGGAAAGGGAGGTAACAAAGCGTGCAGGCGCAGCCCCGTTACCACCCGATTTCATTCCCCGCGATGCCTTTCCGGCGTCTCACTATGGAAGGGATCAGTTAAGTTTGGCCCTCTAATGGAAAAGCCCCGCCATGAACTGACGGGGCTTTTTTTGTCGAAGTGTAGTCAAAATGTAGACGGAATCTGGAATAAATCCTTTTATTCCATTAGGTTACATACTATATTTCTTCACCATCCCTGTCTTCCCCCACCGAAAGGTGGGGTTTTTTTTGTCCGCAATTTGGAATTGTTTCACAAAACCGGAAATTAACAAGATGGAAATCTGCGCGTAACCAACCGGAAATATCTTGTAAAAGCCGTATGAATCAGTAAATTGCGATGTACAGAGCGTTGTATGCGTGTTCTTGCTGACTTGAATCAATTCAGCTACGGTGTTTTGTTATACTATAGGCTCAAACGCTAATAAGCCCTTTGGCTGCAAAAGTTAAATCCGCCGACGGGCAGGCTCAAGATTCTTAAGAAATTGCATCTACAAGTTCAGAGGTAGTCATGATCAAAAAAATTGGTGTACTGACAAGCGGTGGCGATGCACCGGGCATGAACGCTGCGATCCGCGGCGTTGTGCGTTCGGCGTTATCCGCAGGTTTGGAAGTTTTCGGTATTGAAGATGGCTATCTCGGCATGTACGAAAATCGCATGCGAGAACTCGACCGCTACAGCGTTTCAGACATGATCAACCGTGGCGGTACTTTCCTGGGTTCAGCGCGTTTCCCTGAATTCCGCGATCCGGACATGCGGAAAGTTGCCCTGCAAAACCTGAAAGATCGCGGTATCGACGGCCTCGTCGTTATCGGCGGTGACGGTTCTTATGCCGGTGCTGACCTGCTGACCAAAGAAGGTGGCATTCGTTGTATCGGCCTGCCAGGCACCATCGACAACGACGTTGCCGGTACTGACTACACCATCGGTTTCTTCACTGCTCTGGGTACTGTGGTTGAAGCTATCGACCGTCTGCGTGACACCTCTTCTTCACACCAGCGTATCTCTATCGTTGAAGTTATGGGCCGTTACTGCGGCGATTTGACCCTGGCTGCGGCCATTGCCGGTGGTTGCGAATTTATCGCCATCCCAGAAGTTGAATTCAAACGTGATGATCTGGTTGCTGAAATCAAAGCCGGCATCGCGAAAGGTAAAAAGCACGCTATCGTCGCCATCACTGAAAAGTTAGATGATATCGATGAGCTGGCTAAATACATCGAGAAAGAAACCTGTCGTGAAACCCGTGGCACCGTACTGGGCCACATCCAGCGTGGTGGTGCACCGGTTGCTTATGACCGTATTTTAGCGTCCCGCATGGGTGCTTACGCGGTAGACCTGCTGATGGAAGAAGGTCGTGACTACGGTAAAGGCGGTTACTGCGTCGGTGTTCAAAACGAGAAAATGGTTCACGAACTGATCTCTGTGTGTATTTCTCCTGAGAACAAGAAAAGTAAGTTCAAAGAAGACTGGTACGATACAGCTAAAAAACTGTTCTAAAAACAGCTTCTTGCCTGAATATAAGAACCTCCTTTACGGGAGGTTTTTTTTCGACCTGTTTCTGGTTATTCCAGAAAGTAATAGAAAAAAACCTTTTATTCTTTAGTTGTTTTCTTTTTCTCTGGCACGCTCTGTTCATCCAATCAAATTAATGAAATCCATAAAAACTATTTTTGGGAGAGAGTGCGATGCGTATGCGTAAATGGGGTGCAGGTCTGGCATTACTGTTGGTAGCAACCGGGGCGATTGCCAAAGACATTCAGATTCTGAACGTGTCGTACGATCCAACCCGTGAGCTTTATGAACAATATAACAAAGCATTCAGTAAATACTGGCAGGGCAAAACCGGTGATACCGTGACCGTTCGCCAGTCACACGGCGGTTCAGGCAAGCAGGCAACGTCTGTCATTAACGGTATTGAAGCCGATGTCGTGACCCTCGCCCTGGCGTATGACGTAGATGCTATCGCTGAACGCGGCCGTATTGATAAAAACTGGATCACCCGCCTGCCAGACAATTCTGCCCCTTACACGTCGACCATCGTATTCCTGGTTCGCAAAGGCAACCCGAAACAAATTCACGACTGGAATGATTTGATCAAACCGGGTGTATCGATTATCACCCCGAATCCTAAAACATCAGGCGGTGCGCGCTGGAACTATCTGGCTGCGTGGGGCTATGCCCTGCATCACAACAACAATGACAAAGCGAAAGCTCAGGATTTTGTGAAAGCGCTGTATAAAAACGTGGAAGTGCTGGATTCCGGTGCCCGCGGCGCGACAAATACCTTTGTGGAACGCGGTATTGGTGATGTGCTGATTGCCTGGGAAAACGAAGCGCTGCTGGCCACCAAAGAAGTTGGAAAAGACAAGTTTGAAATCGTGACGCCAAGCGAATCGATTCTGGCAGAGCCAACGGTTTCTGTAGTGGATAAAGTGGTCGATAAGCGTGATACGCGTACCGTGGCAGAAGCTTATCTGAAGTACCTGTACTCACCGGAAGGCCAGACTATTGCAGCTGAAAACTACTATCGTCCGCGTGATCCGGTTGTTGAGAAAAAATTCGATGCTGAATTCCCTAAACTGAAACTGTTCACCATTGGTGATGTTGCAGGAACCTGGGCTCAGACGCAGAAAGATCACTTCGCGACTGACGGGATTTTCGACCAAATCAGCAAGCGTTAATCCTGTTTTCAGGCAATAAAAAACCCCGGCAAGCCGGGGTTTTTTGCGCTCAGAAGGAACAGGCTTACGCTTGTTTTGCTTCTGCGGCCGCTTTAACGATCACTGCGAAAGCGTCAGCTTTCAGTGATGCGCCGCCAACCAGTGCGCCATCGATGTCTGGCTGAGTGAACAGTTCAGCAGCGTTAGCAGCGTTAACAGAACCGCCGTACTGGATGATAACTTGTTCAGCCACAGCAGCATCTTGTTTAGCGATGTGGTCACGGATGAATTTGTGAACGGCCTGAGCCTGAGCTGGGGTCGCTGATTTGCCTGTACCGATAGCCCAAACAGGTTCGTAAGCGATCACTGCGCCTTCGAATGCTTTCGCGCCCAGAGTGTTCAGAACGGCGTCCAGTTGCTTAGCGCATACGGCTTCAGTTTTACCGGCTTCGTTTTCTGCTTCAGTTTCACCGATGCACAGAACAGGGATCAGACCCGCTTCTTTCAGCACGCCAAATTTCTTAGCAATGAACTCGTCGCTTTCTTTGTGGTAAGTGCGGCGTTCTGAGTGACCGATGATGATGTATTTCGCACCGATATCTTTCAGCATGTCGGCAGAGATCTCACCGGTGAATGCGCCGGACAGGTTAGCATCAACGTTCTGAGCACCCAGCGCGATACGGCTGCCGGCCAGAGCGTGTTTAGCCTGTGACAGGTAAACTTCTGGTGGAGCAATTGCAACGCCACAACCTACAACGGTGCTCAGCTCGGTACGCAGAGCAGCAATCAGTTCGTTAACCATGTGGGTGCTGCCGTTAAGCTTCCAGTTACCCATCACTAATGGATGTCGCATGTTTTTTCCTCCAAAAGGGGACGCGAGTGTCGATTAAAATTTCTGCCAAACAAGCAGATTACCTGTGCAACAGTATAGAGATCATTGACCATAAAGGCTTTGCTTTTTGTCATTAAAAACCGTCATCTCAGGGCTCGGCCAGCGCCAGTTTTACCGGCTCAACGGCAAACGTCAGGCCTTTTTCGCCATTGTCTGAAATCACAAAACGCACCGCCCCAACTTCCTGTTTATAAAACTGCTGACCTTTCCCTTTTTCAATCAGGGACGTCACTCTCGCCACGCTTTGTTCCGGCGAAAGGGTGGCATCAAACTGACGCATCAGATTCGCCATATAGCTGACAGCCAGCGTGCGGGCGGCTTTTTCTTCAGGGCCCTGAATCGGCAAATAGGTAATTTGCAGCGTTTTGATTTTGCCTGTGCCTTTTTCCAGCGCGGTGGAGGCATAGAGATTTTCGTTAATTTTGCTGGCCGCGCGGGTCAGCGAGCTGTTAGCGGATTCACTGATTGCGCGGAATTCGCCGATCTGCTGGGTCGGATTCGCTTCATTGTATTTGGCGCGGAAGTTAATCAGCGTCGTTTCGAATGTCGGTGCGCCTGCCAGAAGATACGGGGCTTTCGGCATCTCTTCTGCGCCGGAATGGTCAGCCGGCGGATCGGCAAGGGCTGTGTTCTGGCCCGCGAGTATCAGTAATACGGGCAAAGCCAGTTGTAAAATCGATTTAGCAACAGTCATAGGGCGTTTCTTATTTTGTTTCAACAGACCGATTAAAGCGGTGATCGGGGGGCAATGTCAAAAGGAGTGCGTAAACATTCTCCCGGCCACGGTGCATCAGGTACACTCGCCCTGTTTTAACATTTTCCTCTCATTGTTTTTTAGGGAACCGACGGTCAATGACGTTACAGCACGCACTGTTTTCTTTTAACGGCCGCCTGGGCCGCCGCGATTTTTGGATCTGGATGATCAGCTGGCTGATTCTGATGGCCGCCGATTTCTTCTTTGCCGCACAGCTATGGATTACCTATCAGACCGCGGGTTTCGCGCTGGTCGTCCTGTTGTGGCCAACGGCGGCGGTGCTGGTGAAAAGGTTACATGACCGCAATAAGTCGGCCTGGTGGGCATTGTTGTTTGTGCTGGCGTGGATGCTGGTGGCCGGAAACTGGGCGGCGGCGATGCCGCAGACGTGGAGCTGGGTATTAGGACGGCTGGTGCCTTCGGTCATTTTCATCATGCTGATTATCGACTGCGGCGCTTTCGCCGGTACACCGGGCACAAATCGTTTTGGCCCGGAGCCGGAAGACGTCAGATTTAAATCTGCATAACAAAAAATACTTACCAGTAGTGTTCGCTGGTCATATGACCCGGTTTGCGTTTGAGATGCTTGCGCATGCCATGCAGGTCTTTCAGCACCTGCTGGGTATCGCGGACCATCTGCGGGTTTCCGCAGAGCATGATGTGGCTGTCTTCCGCGTTGATCTTCAGGCCGACAGCCCCTTCCAGCGTGCCATTTTCAATCAGCGCCGGGACACGGCCGGTCAGTGAGCCTGAAATTTCTTCACGGCTGACGACGCTCTGAATATGCAGTTTGCCTTCATAACGTCGCTGTAATTGCTGCATCAGCGGTAAATAGCTGAGATCGGCAGCAAAGCGCGCGGCGTGGATCAGTACGATATTTTTAAAACGCTCCAGACCGGCTCCTTCCTGCAAAATTGACAGATAAGGCCCGATGGCGGTACCGGTTGCCAGCATCCAAAGCGTGTCACACTCAGGAACTTCATCAATCACGAAAAAGCCGGCGGCTTCTTTGGTGACATGAATTTCGTCGCCGGGCTGCATCACGTGCAGACGCGGGCTGAGTTTTCCTTCCGGCACGTTGACCAGATAAAACTCCAGGTCTGCGCTGGAAGGCGGATTGACGTAGGAATATGCACGCTGAACCCGCTCGCTGTCGATTTCCAGAGAGAGTTTGGCAAACTGGCCTGCGGTAAAAGAGTCGACTGGCGCATTGACCGTGATGCTGAACAAATTGTCCGTCCAGTGCTCAACTTTTTTGATTTTTCCCGTTACCCAATCAGCCATAAAAACTCCTGTCGTTTCTGATTTCGTCATGCATAGCGAATTTATGCGCTGATTTTATTTCAAATTTTTCGGATCCCTTATCGGTTAAATGTTATCAGCCTGTTCTGCGTCCGTTAGCCAGTATCGATTTCTGTACAGTCTGCGTTACAGATCTGGCTCCTGCCGCTGCCAGCAAAATAACAGGAGAGTTTGCCGCACCCCTCGCTTATTCATCTGAATTTGTTAACTTATGCGCCGCCGTATTATCGGCGGTTTTGCTGGTTATTTGTTCTGAACTTTTTCCACCTTATCTGATAACGAACTGAAAAATGAAAAATCTGGAAAATATTCACCTACTTGTGATGCTGATATTGCTGGTGGCGGTCGGTCAGATGGCTCAGACCATTTATGTGCCGAACATCGCGGATATGGCGACCAGTCTGGCCGTCAAACCGGGGGCAGTGCAGCGCGTTATGGCCGCTTATTTGCTGACCTACGGCGGCTCGCAGCTGATTTACGGCCCGTTGTCCGACAACGTGGGGCGCAAACCGGTGATCCTCACCGGTCTGATGATTTTCCTGATTGGTGCGGCGGGCGCGATGGTGTCATCCAGTCTGAATATGCTGATCCTGGCCAGTGCGGTTCAGGGGCTGGGCACCGGCGTAGCGGGCGTGATGGCGAGAACCATGCCGCGTGACTTATACAGCGGCGGTGCTTTGCGCCACGCCAACAGTTTGCTGAACATGGGGATTCTGGTCAGCCCGCTGTTAGCGCCGGTTATCGGTGGTGCGCTGGCTGCGTGGCTGGGCTGGCGGGCGAGTTTCGGTTTTCTGCTTATTCTGTGCGCGGGCGTCGCGTTTTCGATGTACCGCTGGTTGCCGGAAACCCGCCCGGAATTTACCGCTGACCATCCGCCGCGCAAAATGCTCAGCAGCCTGCGTTTGTTGCTGGCAGACGCCGATTTCAGCCGCTATCTGGTAATGCTGGTGGGCGCGCTGGCGGGCGTGGCGGTCTTTGAAGCCAGCTGCGGCGTGCTGATGGGCGGCGTGTTGGGGCTGAGCGGCGTGATGGTAAGCATCCTGTTTATCCTGCCGATCCCTGCGGCATTCTTCGGTGCCTGGTATGCCGGGCGTACGGAGAAAAGCTTCCAGCAACTGATGTGGCATTCGGTCATCAGCTGTCTGCTGGCGGGGTTATTGATGTGGATCCCGGGCTGGCTGGGCATTATGAATATCTGGACGCTGATCGTGCCTGCGTCTTTGTTCTTCTTCGGCGCGGGCATGTTATTCCCGCTGGCGACGACCGGCGCGATGGAGCCTTTCCCTTATCTGGCCGGGGCTGCAGGGGCGCTGGTGGGCGGTTTGCAAAATATGGGATCGGGGCTGGTGGCGTGGATGTCAGCGATGTTGCCGCAAACCGGTCAGTTCAGTCTTGGCCTGCTGATGTTTGCGATGGCTGTGCTGATTTTGCTGTGCTGGTGGCCGATGTCGAACCGCAGTCAGCATGAAGGACATGCGGTTTAACGTTTTGTTTTACATTTAAAAAGGCAGGGCAAAAACCCTGCCTTTTTGATGACCGGAAGGCCGCGGATCAGATAATGAATTCGTGCAGCGCGGCGTCTTTGCGGTCTAGATAATGCGTCGAACGGATGCGGCGGATGGTGCGGGATTTGCCACGAATCAGCAGTGTTTCAGTGGTCGCCATATTTCCCTGACGGCTGATGCCTTCCAGCAGATCGCCTTTGGTAATCCCGGTCGCGGAGAAAATCACGTTGTCGTTGCGCGCCATATCATCAAGCAACAGCACTTTCCCGGCTTCAATCCCCATCGCTTTACAGCGCGCCAGCTCTTCTTCGCCAATCCGGCGGTTTTCCGGCGTTTCTCCTTTGACGTCATGACGCGCCAGTAATCGCCCCTGCATATCGCCATCCAGCGCGCGGATAACGGCCGCAGATATCACGCCTTCAGGCGCGCCGCCAATTCCGTAAAGCACGTCAACCTCACTTTCCGGCATGCAGGTCAGAATGGTTGCTGCGACGTCACCGTCCGGGAACGCAAAGACGCGGACACCTGCGGTCAGCATTTCACGGATTGCGTCGTCATGACGCGGTTTTGCTAGCACGGCAACAGTCAGTTCGGTCAGCGGTTTGTTCAGCGCTTTGGCAATATTCGCCAGATTTTCTGCCAGCGTCAGGTTCAGATTAATAGCGCCTTTCGCGCCAGGACCGACGGCAATTTTCTCCATGTACATATCAGGGGCGTTGAGGAAAGAACCCTGATCGCCCACAGCCAGCACAGCCAGTGCGTTGGACTGACCCATTGCGGTCATGCGCGTGCCTTCAATCGGATCCACCGCAATATCGACCGCGTCGCCGTTGCCGGTACCGACTTTTTCGCCGATATACAGCATCGGTGCTTCATCGATTTCACCTTCGCCAATCACAATCGTGCCGTCGATATCGACTTTATTAAGCATGATGCGCATGGACTGCACGGCGGCGTTATCGGCGAGGTTTTTATCCCCACGGCCCAGCCATTTATAACCGGCGAGCGCGGCAGCTTCGGTCACGCGGGAGAACTCGATTGCTAATTCACGTTTCATTGGAAAACCTGTTGGAAGAAAAGAAAGAGTTCGGTGAGGCAAGGCTCATCTGTGCCGCAGATTTTAGCACAGTGGGAAGGACGCATAAAAAAACTCCCCGTATGGGGAGTTTCATAAAAGGTGTTGGCGTAAAACTGACGGGATTACTCGTCGTGATCTTCCCACGAACGAACGCGTGCCACCGCTTTCTGCCAGCCTTTATAGCGGACATTACGTTCCGTCGTTTCAATGCTTGGGCGGAATTCACGTTCGATAGTGGCTTTGCTGCGGACTTCTTCCAGATCGTTCCAGAAACCGACGGCCAGGCCTGCGAGGAAAGCAGAACCCAGCGCGGTAACTTCCAGCACTTCAGGACGCTCAACGCGGGTACCCAAAATGTCGGACTGGAATTGCATCAGGAAGTTGTTGGCGACCGCGCCGCCGTCCACGCGTAAGGATTGCAGACGGGCACCGGAATCGGCCTGCATGGCATCCAGTACATCGCGGGTCTGATAAGCAATAGACTCCAGCGTTGCGCGGATGATGTGGTTGCTGTTCGCACCACGGCTCAGACCGAAGATTGCGCCACGGGCATACGGGTCCCAGTAAGGGGCGCCGAGGCCGGTGAAAGCAGGCACCACGTAAACGCCGTTAGTGTCTTTCACCTTCATCGCGAAATATTCGGAGTCAGTTGCATCGCTGATCAGTTTCAGCTCATCACGCAGCCACTGAATAGATGCGCCACCAACGAAAACGGCACCTTCCAGCGCGTAGTTTACTTCGCCACGCGGGCCGCAGGCGATGGTGGTCAGCAGACCATTTTTCGATGCAACAACTTCGGTGCCGGTGTTCATTAACAGGAAGCAGCCGGTGCCGTAGGTGTTTTTCGCCATACCCGGTTGCACGCACAGTTGGCCGTAAAGCGCCGCCTGCTGGTCACCGGCAATACCGGCGATTGGAATACGCGTACCACCTTTACCACCAATGTTGGTCTGGCCGTAAATTTCAGAGGAAGGACGGACTTCCGGCAGCATTTCACGCGGAATATCCAGCGCTTCAAGCATGCGTTCATCCCACTTCAAATCACGGATATTGAACAGCATGGTACGTGATGCGTTGGTGTAATCCGTCACGTGAACGCGTCCCTGAGTCATTTTCCAGACCAGCCAGGTATCCACAGTCCCGAACAGCAGTTCGCCGCGTTTTGCACGTTCACGGGAGCCTTCAACGTTATCGAGGATCCATTTCAGTTTGGTGCCGGAGAAGTACGGGTCAACCACCAGGCCGGTGTTGTGACGGATGTACTCTTCCATCCCGTCTTTTTTCAGCTTTTCGCAGATATCAGCAGTACGACGGCATTGCCACACAATCGCGTTATAAATCGGCTTGCCGGTTTCTTTTTCCCACACGATGGTGGTTTCACGCTGGTTGGTGATACCGATACCGGCGATCTGATCGGAATTGATGTCGGCTTTGGCCAGCACTTCAACCAGTACCGAGCTTTGCGATGACCAGATTTCCATCGGATCGTGCTCAACCCAGCCAGATTTAGGGTAGATCTGGGTAAATTCACGCTGAGAAACGCTGATGATGTTGGCATCGTGATCCAGCACTACTGCGCGTGAGCTGGTCGTACCCTGATCGAGTGCGACAATGTATTTTTTTTCGTGAGTCGTATCTGCTGACATAATTTTCATCCTGCAAATGAGTAAGCTGTGGAACAGTTTAGCCGATCAGGCCTTGCGCTGTTTGGTTGGCTGTGACGCTTTGTCAGCCGCTGTTTCGTTAATCTGGTGTGGCAGGTGACGACTAATCAATGCTTTATAGCCGACCGCACCCAGACACGCACCCAGCAGTGGGCCAAAAATCGGTACCAGGAAGTAAGGGATATCGCGGGCGCCGGTGAAGGCCACTTTGCCCCAGCCTGCGAAGTAAGCGAACAGTTTCGGTCCGAAATCACGCGCCGGGTTCAGTGCGAATCCGGTCAGTGGCCCCATGGATGCACCGATAACTGCAATCAGAATACCGATCAGCAGCGGAGCCAGCGGGCCACGTGGCAGGCCGTTGCCGTCATCGGTCAGGCCGAGGATCAGCGACATCAGAACGGCGGTGATCACGGTTTCAACCAGGAACGCCTGCAATACGCTGATGTGCGGGTTTGGATACGTCGAGAAGATACCGGCAAGGCTCAGACTGTCTACGCTGCCGCGTACCATGTTGTGAGTTTGCTCGAAATCGTAGAACAGATTGTAGTAAAGGCCGTAAACCAGCGCGGCGGCACAGAAGGCGCCTGCGACCTGCGCGATGATGTAAGGCAGAACTTTGCGTCCTTCAAAGTTTGCAAACAAACATAGCGCGACGGTGACAGCCGGGTTCAGGTGTGCGCCTGAGATCGCCGCAGTCAGGTAAATGGCCATGGCCACACCGAAACCCCAGACGATACTGATTTCCCACTGGCCAAAGGATGCTCCGGCAAGCTTCAATGCAGCAACACAGCCTGCACCGAAGAAAATGATAAGCCCGGTACCCAGAAACTCAGCGATGCACTGACCTTTTAATGTGGAACTCATGGTTTGGCTCATAGTTTGATCCTGCTAAGGATGATGTTAATGATTGGTTATAGTTTTTCTGTTATGTCGTACGTGAACGTAATCGGATTTTGACGTTCATCATTAAATGAGAACGTAATGTGAATTTATCGTTAACGAGCATAAACGAGAAATAGCGAAATCAAATTTTGTGTGTCGTGTCATAAAAATGAGCGATTTCGCGTATTCGCAGGCCATCACGCGCGGGAAAAAGGCCACGATTTAACAATTTTTGGGCCGCGTCGGTTGAAACGAACATAACAACAGGCCGGATAAGGTTATTCGGTATTAACGGGGATTTCTGGTGAGTGACGCTGCTTTTTAAGCATTTCCTGATACCCGGCGCTGTAAAATTGCAACAGACTGCGTGCAGGAAGGGGTTCTTGCTAGACAGGGCAAAGCTGGCTACATACAATCACCCGGTAAGACACCCGCTGGTTTTACAAGACTTTGGCGCAATTCAGACCCGGATTTGGTTTGTATTCGTTATCAAAATCGACGGAGTGCAGGAATTCTTGAGCCGTGTCCGGATGATGCGGCAGAACATAAGATGTGCGCCTTGCGAACATAAGGGGACCGAAAAATGTCATTCGAAGTATTTGAGAAATTAGAAGCTAAAGTTCAGCAAGCGATCGATACCATTACTCTTTTGCAGATGGAAATCGAAGAACTGAAAGAACAAAACAATACCCTGTCTCAGGAAGTTCAGCAGGCGAGTGGTAATCATGAATCGCTGGTGCGTGAAAATGCACAGTTGAAAGAAGAACAGCACGTGTGGCAGGATCGTCTGCGTGCATTGCTGGGAAAAATGGAAGAAGTCTGATGACTTCGGCCTGAAAATAAAAAAGGACGCCACGGCGTCCTTTTTTGTTGCTGAAAGCGCAAGGTTATTCGATGTCGAGCGGGTCTTCTGACAGCACGATACCGGTGTTGTCGGCATAAAGATGGTCACCGGAGAAGAAGGTGACACCGCCGAAATTGACACGAATATCGCTTTCGCCAATCCCTTCACTGCCTGCGCCCGCCGGAATCGCTGCCATCGCCTGAATGCCGATATCCAGTTCTTCCAGATCGTCTACCTGACGAACTGCACCGTAAATCACAATCCCTTCCCATTCGTTTTGCAACGCCAGGCGTGCCAGACCGGCATCAAGCAATGCGCGACGAACGGAGCCACCGCCATCGACCAGCAGTACGCGACCACGGCCATTTTCTTCCAGCAAGTCATAAAGCAAGCCATTGTCTTCGAAACACTTCACTGTCGTGATTTGCCCGCCAAATGAAGTACGGCCACCAAAGTTGGAGAACAGGGGTTCGACGACATTCACTTCTTCATGGTAGATGTCGCAAAGTTCGGAAGTATCGTATTTCATAGGATTTCATCTGGTTGCTGCATGAGTGTTCAGTATATCCCTTTCGGACGGATGTTGGCAAAATCATCAATTGTTAAATGTGAAAAGCGGCTCGATAAACGCACATCAGGCCACTTTTATTCAATTGAGTAACAGACCCACCGCAAACAACACGTTAGTCAGTAACGCCGTTTTCACCATATGTTCGAGCAGCGGACGCACTTCCAAAGATGTTTTGGACTTTCTCACGCGGATGACGTGAGTCACCAGCATCGGTACGGCCAGAATAAATAACCAGCCGGTCCAGTGGCGCAAATACACGGCGGAAAAAATGGCCAGGCACAGTGTGGCGGCGGCCAAAATAAACGTGTGATAATTGCGGGCATTCACTGGCCCGAGGCGAACCGCCAGCGTGTTTTTGCCGTTGGCGCGATCGGTTTCGATATCGCGCAAATTGTTGATATTCAGCACCGCCGTCGAGAGCAATCCCGTTGCGGTGGCCGGCAGCATCACAATCCAGTCAAAATATCCCGCCTGCAAATAGAATGTCCCGGCGACGCTTATCCAGCCAAAGAAAATCAAAACGGAAATATCACCCAGCCCCATATAACCGTAAGGGCGCGTGCCGACGGTATATGTGATGGCCGCGCCAATCGAGAGAAGGCCGAGGATCACAAAGCCCACGACATCACTCGGTTTGTGGCAGGCGACAGCAATAAGCGCGATTCCGCACACGAGCGTCAGGGCGATGGTCAGGATAATCGCGCGCTTCATCTGTGCGGCGGTTATCATCCCTTTTTGCATCCCGCGCAACGGCCCGACGCGATCGGGCGTATCACTGCCTTTTTCGGCATCGCCATAATCATTGGCCAGATTAGACAGGATTTGAAGACAACCCGCCGTCAGCAACGCCAGCAGCGCGATGAGCGGATGGAAAACGCCTTGCAGGCTGGCAATCGCCGAACCCATGACAATTGAGGCAAAAGCCAGAGGCAGCGTTTTAGGACGCAGGCTTTCAAGCCATGCGCGGGCAGGCGTGGTCGGGGTGCAGGGAGTCATTGTGCTCATAGGTGATTTCGCTCAGGTGAACAGTCAGTCCGAAATCTAAAAAAAATCAGGGAGGCAAACGCCTCCCTGAAGATCACTTTCGGAACGTATGAGCAAATTATAAGATAAAACGGCTCAGATCTTCATCAGCTACCAGCTGATCAAGGTGGCTTCTAACATAATCTGCATCAATGTTTATGGAGATACCGTTGCTTTCGCTGGCGTCGTAGGAAATATCTTCCATCAGGCGCTCCAGAACCGTGTGCAGACGACGTGCGCCAATGTTCTCGGTGGTTTCGTTCACCTGCCATGCCGCTTCCGCGATACGACGGATGCCGTCAGCCGTGAAATCAATGGTCACACCTTCGGTCGCCATCAATGCTTTGTACTGATGAGTCAGGGATGCACTTGGCTCAGTCAGAATACGTTCGAAGTCTTCAGTCGACAGCGCCTGTAGCTCAACGCGGATTGGCAGACGCCCCTGCAATTCCGGGATCAGGTCTGACGGGCTGGCTGTCTGGAACGCGCCAGAGGCAATAAACAGAATGTGATCCGTTTTCACCATGCCGTGTTTAGTGGAAACGGTACAGCCTTCCACCAGCGGCAGCAGATCGCGCTGAACGCCTTCGCGTGACACATCCGGGCCTGAGCTCTGGCCGCGTTTACAGATTTTGTCGATCTCATCGATGAACACGATGCCGTGCTGTTCAACGGCTTCAATCGCCTGTTCTTTCAGCTCTTCCGGGTTCACCAGTTTCGCCGCTTCTTCTTCAACCAGCAGCTTGTAAGCTTCTTTGATTTTCAGTTTGCGCGGTTTCTGCTTCTGTCCGGCCATGTTCTGGAACATGGATTGCAGCTGATTGGTCATCTCTTCCATGCCCGGAGGGGACATGATTTCAACGCCAACAGGCGCAGCCGCCAGATTGATTTCGATTTCTTTGTCGTCGAGCTGGCCTTCACGTAATTTCTTGCGAAAGTTCTGGCGCGCGGCAGAAGGCTCGTGCGCTTCGTCAGCCTGGCCCCAGTTATTTTTCGCGGGCGGGATCAGCACATCGAGAATACGTTCTTCGGCCATTTCTTCGGCGCGGAAGCGGTTCTTATCGATGGATTGCAGACGCACCATTTTCACGGCGGCATCGGTCAGATCACGAATAATTGAATCTACTTCTTTCCCGACGTAGCCCACTTCAGTGAACTTAGTGGCTTCGACTTTGATGAACGGCGCGTTAGCCAGTTTGGCCAGACGACGGGCAATTTCGGTTTTACCGACACCGGTCGGGCCGATCATCAGAATATTTTTTGGGGTGACTTCGTGGCGCAGCGCTTCATCAAGCTGCATACGGCGCCAGCGGTTACGCAGGGCGATCGCGACAGCGCGTTTCGCTTTATCCTGGCCAATGATGTAGCTGTCTAACTCGCTGACAATTTCGCGCGGGGTCATCTCAGACATAATTTTCGATCCTTACGCTTTAGAAGACAATTCTTCGAGGGTGTGGAAATGGTTGGTATAGATACAGATGTCACCGGCGATAGTCAGCGATTTTTCGACGATATCGCGTGCGCCAAGGTCTGAGTTTTCCAACAATGCGCGGGCTGCCGCCTGGGCATACGGGCCACCGGAACCAATCGCGATCAGGTCGTTTTCAGGCTGGATGACGTCGCCGTTACCACTGATAATCAGCGAGGCATTTTCATCCGCAACGGCCAGCAGCGCTTCGAGACGGCGCAGCATACGGTCGGTACGCCAGTCTTTAGCCAGCTCAACGGCGGCTTTCACCAGATGACCCTGGTGCATTTCCAGTTTGCGTTCGAACAGCTCAAACAGCGTGAAGGCGTCAGCGGTACCGCCAGCAAAACCAGCGATCACTTTGTCGTTGTACAGGCGACGTACTTTCTTGACGTTGCCCTTCATGACGGTATTTCCCAATGTGGCCTGGCCATCACCACCGATAACGACCTTGCCGTTACGGCGTACACTTACAATTGTTGTCACGAGCGGTTCCTCGTTGCAGACGGAAAAGATCCCCGCAGGCTTGTGGGACACTTCGCGTGTCTCACAAACTTACGGGGCATATTGAAAGTATAGATTGGGGAAGGATTACGGGTTTTCAACCCCCGGTTGCGACGGGAATGCAACCGGAGATGCCAGCGCCTTTGAGACGCGATAGTGTGCTGTCAGCACCAGAACGGCTGTTGTACGGGCCGATAACCACTCGGCTCCAGCCGCCACCGGTGGTGATTCGGCCTTCAAACCCTTCGAATGCCAGCTTGGCTCGCTGGGATTCCGCCTGATCGGCGCCTTTGAATGAACCGCACTGCACCATAAAGCGCTGGGTTTTTTCCTGCTCTTTCGGTTTTTCTGGCGCTGCCTGTGTGATGGCAGCCGGTTGCTGTGCTTTCGGTTGTTCTTTCGGCACTTCCCTGACCGGTTCTTTCACCTGTGGCTTAGGTTTTGGCTGAACAGGCTGCGTTTGCACCTGAGCCTGCGGCGCGCGTACCGGCTGCGTTTGCGGCGTGTACGTTGGCTGCTGAACCTGACGCGGCTGTGTCTGCACCGGCTGTTGCTGGGCATAAGTTGGCTGTTGTTGCTGAACCTGACGCTGCGTCTGAGCCGGACGCGTGGCGACCTGACTTGGGTCGTTATACGGCACTTCAGACAGCTGTGTCGGCGTCTGGCGCATATCGGCCTGCATTTGCTCAAGAAGCTGTCGCTGTTCCGGCGTCAGCTGAGTTTTGGATTCAACCTGACCGCCCGCCGTCGGTTCTGTCGGCGTGGTGACGCCCATCTGACGGTTTTCCAGCTCCTTGATATAACGCCAGCGTTCTTCAGGCTTAGGCGGCAATCCGTTACCCGGACGAACAACATGCGTCGGCAGTACCGCCGCTTCTTCATGTTTATTGTGCGCAATAAAATAGAGGCCACCGACAAACACCACCAGTACCGCAACGGCTAACACCACCATGGTTTTGGAGATCGTTGGGGAACTGCGTTTTTTACTCCGGCTGGTACTTTTCCGCCGCGCTCCTGAGCGCCCACGGCTTACATAGTCTCTTTGTGCCACTATCGTTTCGCTGTGTCGTGATGAATGAAGAAGTGCGTCATGTTACTTAACCCTGCATATATAACAAATCAAAAACTGACTCACGCTTTCGGGGCGGCCGTGCTTTGGCGTACGACCAGCTCACTATCAAGCAGAAGCGAACCGTTTTGTACCGGATTTCCCTGTAACTGCTCAAGTAATAATAACATAGCCTGACGACCAAGCTGGAATCTTGGCTGCGCGACGGTGGTCAGCGGAGGATCGGTAAACTGGCTGGCTTTGATGTCATCGAAGCCCACAACCGATAAATCCTGCGGAATACGTAAACCCATTTTCTTCGCCTGGAACATCGCACCAATCGCCATAATGTCGTTATGGCAGAAGATGGCCGTTGGCGGAGAAGGCAGCGCCATCAGTTCGCTCACCGCCCGCGCGCCGGACTCGTAGGTAAAATCGCCCTGAGCGGTTAGTGCGTTTTCGACACTGATCCCGTTGCGGCGCAGCGCCTGCACATAACCTTGCGAGCGATACTGGCACAGCGGCATATGTTTCGGCCCTTCGATACAGGCAATACGCTGGTGGCCCAGATTCAGCAGATAATGCACCGCTTCAAACGCGGCAGTCAGGTTATCGATATGAACCGTCGGCAGTTCCAGTTCGGGCGCAAATTCATTGGCCATCACCATCGGCGGCAGGTTGCGTTGTTCTTCTTTGCTGGCATCGAAAGGTAAATCAGAACCGAGCAGCAACATGCCATCAATCTGTTTGGTGATGATCAGATTGATAAAGGTTTTTTCTTGCTGGTTTTGCTGAGCGCAGTCGCCAATCAGCACCAGATAACCGCTTTCGGCGGCGGTGCGTTCGATCCCTTTGATCAGATCGGCAAAAAACGGATCGCAGATGTCCGGGACGATCACCAGAATAGTTCGCGATTCGTTGCGTTTCAGGTTTCGGGACAAGGCATGGGGAGAATATCCTACGGCCATGACAGCCTGATCGACCTTCTGACGGGTAGATGCGGAGACTTTCTCCGGGTTCATTAACGCGCGGGATACCGTTGCTGTTGAAACGCCTGCCTGTTCTGCCACATCTTTCATTGTCGCGGCGGGTAATTCTTTCTTGTGATCCAACGCATCTCTCCTTGCAACAGCATCAAACTGACACAACAACATCCACATTCCTCACCTGGCTACCCATGCTGTGTAGCTCATCACATTCTAAACAGAATGTGAGTAGGATTTGTTACCTAATTTGCATTAAAAGTGTGATGCAGATGCTTTTTTCGATCCATCACGCAGAAATCCTGACTATTTATGCGGATTAGCTATCGATCGGATCGACATCCAGCGTCCATTTCACTTTTTTAGCCTGCGGCAGGCTGGTAATCAGCGGTTGAGAACTTTTGATCAGATGCTGCAAAACGCGGCGGGAAGGATGCTGCAATAAGAGCTGCCAGCGGAAACGTCCGTTGCGCTTGGCCGCCAGAGCGGGCACCGGCCCCAAAATCCACAACGAATCATCTTTAAGCGGGCTGGATTCCAGCAGATTTCGCAACTGTTGCAGGAACAGCGCCGACTGCTGATTATCGTGGTCTTCTGAGCGGATCATAATGTGGCTGGTGTAAGGCGGCAGAAAGACGCTCTTGCGCTCGGCAAGCGTCTGTTTTGCGAATTCGTCGTAGCCTTGCTGCAACAGAACCTGCAACAGCGGATGTTCAGGATGATGCGTTTGCAGAACCACTTCACCTTGTTTGCCTGCACGACCGGCACGGCCTGAAACCTGAGTATAAAGCTGGGCAAAACGTTCTGCTGAACGGAAATCCGCCGAGAACAGCGCGCCGTCAACGTCCAGCAGCGAGACCAGCGTGACATCCGGGAAATGGTGGCCTTTCGCCAGCATTTGCGTGCCGATAAGAATACGCGCGCCACCACGATGGACTTCGTTCAGATGCTGTTCCAGCGAACCTTTACGGCTGGTGGTGTCGCGGTCTATTCGGGTGATTGGCGTATCGGGGAACAACGGTGCCAGCTCGTTTTCCAGTTGCTCGGTGCCGACGCCGACTGACACCAGCTGCGTCGAACCGCAATGCGGGCACTGATGCGGCACGGCACGCTGGCTGTCGCAATGGTGGCAGCGTAACTGGCGCTGGTTCTGATGCAGCGTGTAATAGTGGTCGCAGCGCTGACACTCAGCAATCCATCCGCATTCGTGGCAGAGCAGGGCAGGCGCATAGCCGCGGCGGTTGAGGAACAGCATGACCTGATTGTCGGCTTTAAGATGTTCCTGCATGCGCTGGATCAGCGGCTGGGAAAGCCCGACTTTCAGCTGCAACCCTTTTAAATCCAGCAAATTTTGCCGCGCGAGTTTGGCGTTACCGGCACGCTTGGTCAGCTTCAGCTGGCGATATTTGCCCAGTTCCACGTTGTGCAGCGTTTCCAGCGCAGGCGTTGCCGAGCCCATAATAATGGGGATGTTTTCCGCGTGGGCGCGATACACCGCGAGATCCCGCGCGTGATACCGCCAGCCTTCCTGCTGCTTATAAGAGCTGTCGTGTTCTTCATCGATAATGATAACGCCCAGACGTGCAAATGGCGTGAACAGCGACGAGCGCGTGCCGATCACAATTCCGGCTTCGCCATTACGCGCCCGCAGCCACACTGAAAGTCGCTCGCTGTCGTTGAGACCGGAATGCAAAACATCGACCGGCGCGCTGAAACGTTCGCGAAAACGCGCGATGGTTTGCGGGGTCAGACCGATTTCCGGCACCATCACCAGCGCCTGACTGCCCTGCGCAAGAATATTTTCCAGCACGCTCAGATACACTTCGGTTTTACCCGAACCGGTTACCCCGGCCAGCAGCCAGGCAGAAAACTGCTGATCTTCACTGCGGATGGCTCCGACAGCGGTGGCTTGTTCGGTATTCAGGCGCAGGCGTTCGCCCACGACGGAGAAATCTTTGCGCCAGTCTTGTGTGGCAGGCGCGATGCTGCGTAAATCTGTCAGCCCTTTCGCCCGTAGTGCCTGCAAAGCAGTGTCGGTCAGATCGAGGTCAGCAACCTGATGGCGATACAGCGGTTTTTGGATCAGTGCCGCCATCGCCTGTTGCTGTTTCGGCGCACGTTTCAGGCTGTCGAGCGGCGTGGCGCGCCCCTGTTCGGTGGCAAACCATTGCCAGAGCGGCGTCAGTTCAGCGGGTTTTCCCTGACGTAACAACACCGGCAGTGCGTGAAACAACACTTCGCCAATCGGGAAATGATAATAGTCGGCAGCCCAGAGCAGGATGCGCCACAGATCGGGCGTGAACAGGCTGGAAGAGTCGAGGACTTCACGCACGGGTTTCAGCTTATCCAGGCCAAATTCGCTCGAGTCGCTGACGCGCGTCACGATGCCAATGGCGTCGCGTTTACCGAAAGGTACACTGACCCGACAACCCTGAGAAACCTGCAATCCAGGCGGCAGGAGGTAATCGAAAGTACGGGCAAGTGGAACAGGTAACGCGACGTGGGCAACAGGCATTGTGGGTCCAGACTATAAAAAAATGACGAGATAGTGTACACTGTGTCTTTCGAAATGCATGAACATCATTGCGCGGTTCTCAGAGATTCTGTATGATTCGCCGCCTTTAGTGCATTTCGTACTAAAGCCTATCATCCACTACGCGTGGTGTCTGACGGAACAGGGTTGGATAGCGACGCGGCCTTAAGAAGAGGTTTTCCATGAAAAAAGGTATTCACCCTAAATACGTAGAAGTTACTGCATCTTGCTCATGCGGTAACGTAATCAAAACTCACTCAACTGTGGGTCACGATCTGAACCTGGACGTTTGTGGCGAATGTCACCCGTTCTACACTGGTAAGCAACGTGAAGTCGCTACCGGTGGCCGCGTTGACCGCTTCAACAAGCGTTTCAGCGTTCCAAGCAGCAAATAAGCTTACGCTTGAGAGCAAAAAAAGGCGCCTTTGGCGCCTTTTTTGTTGCCTGTCGTTTCACTTCCCGCCAGACAAAACCTTCAGTGATTCAAAACGTTATATTGATCGCCCGCTCGTCAAAAGCCCGCACAATGAATTGCACAGGGCTGTCAGAAAATCTCAGCGTTTCTCAATATTCCCAGGTATCAGGATCAACACCCAGTTCACGCATCAGGATCTTCGCCGCTTCCGGGATTTCGTCACTGCGTTCTTTACGCAGGTCTTCGTCATTCGGCAAAGGCTGACCGGTGAACGCATGCAGGAAAGCTTCACACAATAATTCACTGTTAGTCGCATGACGCAGGTTATTCACCTGACGACGGGTGCGTTCATCGGTGAGAATTTTCAGGACTTTCAGCGGAATGGATACCGTGATTTTCTTAACTTGCTCACTTTTCTTACCGTGTTCAGCGTAAGGGCTGACATATTCGCCGTTCCACTCAGCCATGGGACACCTTAAATTTATCAAAAAATAAAATACTGAAAACCGCGTGATTATGCCCGATTTTCACTGTTCTCACTAAATAAATGTCGTCATTTTACAGGGATACCTCACGATTTGCCCTGCGGCATTGTTCATTTTGTCGCCTTGCGCTTAATTGCTTCACGCAACGGATCTGCCGGACATCTTCATTAACGTCATAATTTTAGCGGTTATTGCCCTGTTGCTCAATCTATACGCAAAGAAGTTTAGATGTCCAGATGTATTGACGTCTATAATTCCGGGCGTTACTCTTTACACCCTCATCCTCCGCATTTCGTCAGGAAGAAACGACTATGACGCACAAGCAAGCCACCATTGCCGTGGGCAGTGGCCTGAACAATGATCAGCAATATGGTTGTGTAGTTCCGCCTATCGCCCTTTCCAGCACTTACAACTTTGAAGATTTCAATCAGCCGAGAGCCCATGACTATTCACGCCGCGGAAATCCGACGCGTGATATCGCTCAGCGTGCGCTGGCCGATCTGGAAGGCGGAGCGGGCGCGGTGCTCACCAGCAGCGGGATGTCCGCAATCCATCTGGTGTGTACGGTGTTTCTCAAACCTGGTGATTTGCTGGTTGCGCCGCACGATTGCTACGGCGGCAGCTACCGTCTGTTCGACAGCCTGAGCAAGCGCGGTGCTTACCGCGTGCTGTTTGTCGATCAGGGTGACCCGCAGGCGCTGGCCGAAGCGCTGAAGGAAAAACCAAAACTGGTGCTGATTGAATCCCCCAGCAACCCGCTGCTGCGCGTGGTCGATATCGAGGCGATTTGTGCGGCGTCTCACGCGGCTGGCGCACTAACCGTGGTGGATAACACGTTCCTGAGCCCGGCGTTGCAAAACCCGCTGAAGCTGGGGGCGGATTTAGTTGTACATTCCTGTACGAAATATCTGAATGGGCATTCTGATGTGGTCGCCGGTACGGTAATATCTAAGACCGCAGAGCATGCAACTGAACTGGCGTGGTGGGCGAACAATATTGGTGTGACCGCCGCGGCATTTGACAGCTATCTGCTGTTGCGTGGCCTGCGCACGTTGACGGTTCGCGTAAAACAACAGCAGGAAAATGCGCTGGCGATTGTGGCGTATTTGCAAAAACAGTCGCAGGTCAAAAAGCTGTATCATCCGTCGCTGCCGGAAAACCAGGGGCATGAAATTGCCCGCCGTCAGCAACGTGGCTTCGGGGCCATGATCAGTTTTGAATTTAACGGAGATGAAGCACAGCTGCGTCATTTCCTGAAAGAATTGAAGTTATTTACCCTCGCAGAATCACTGGGAGGCGTCGAAAGCCTGATTTCTCATACGGCAACCATGACACACGCTGGCATGGCGCCGGAAGCGCGTAAAGCCGCCGGGATTTCTGACAGCTTGCTCCGTATTTCTGTAGGTCTTGAAGACAGCGAAGATTTGATTGCTGATCTGGAACACGCATTCCAGTCAGTGGCAACGAGGTAAGTATGAATGCAATAGCGGTTGCAGCGCCGGCGGGAAGCCGGCAGTTGCACAAATTTGGTGGCAGCAGCCTGGCTGACGTGAAATGTTATCTGCGCGTCGCAGGTATTATGGCTGAGTACGCAAAGCCGGGCGACATGATGGTGGTGTCGGCGGCGGGCAGCACAACCAACCAGCTGATCAGCTGGCTGAAACTGAGCCAGACCGACCGGCTTTCCGCGCATCAGGTTCAGCAGGCCTTGCGCCGGTATCAGAGTGATTTGATTTCCGGCCTGCTTCCGCCGGAAATGGCAGAACCGCTTATTGCTTCTTTTATTCATGACCTCGAACGTCTGGCTGTTTTGCTCGATGACAAGATGACCGATGCGGTTTACGCAGAAGTCGTCGGTCATGGCGAAATCTGGTCTGCACGACTGATGTCTGCTGTGTTGTGCAAAATGGAGCTGCCTGCCGCCTGGCTGGATGCGCGCGAATTTCTGCGTGCTGAACGCGCGGCTCAGCCGCAGGTGGATGAAGGGCGTTCTTATCCGCTCCTGCAACAGCTTATCGCGCAGCATCCTCAGCAATATCTGGTGGTGACCGGGTTTATCGCCCGCAGTGACGCCGGTGAAACCGTTCTGCTTGGCCGTAATGGCAGCGACTATTCCGCCACCCAGATTGGCGCACTGGCGAACGCCAGCCGCGTTACCATCTGGAGTGACGTCGCCGGGGTTTACAGCGCCGATCCCCGTAAAGTGAAAGATGCCTGCCTGTTGCCGCTGCTGCGTCTGGATGAAGCCAGTGAACTGGCGCGTCTGGCCGCACCGGTCTTGCATACCCGCACTTTGCAGCCGGTTTCCGGCAGCGATATCGATTTACAGCTGCGCTGTAGCTACAAACCGGAGCAGGGCTCGACGCGTATCGAACGCGTGCTGGCTTCCGGCACGGGCGCAAAAATTGTCACCAGCCACGATGATATTTGCCTGATCGAAATGGCTATTCCGTCTGCGCATGATTTTGCGCTGGCACAAAAAGATGTTGAGTTGCTGCTTAAGCGTGCGCAGATCAAACCGCTGTGTACCGGCGTGCATCCTGACCGCAATCTGCTGCAATTTTGCTATACCTCCGAAGTGGCGGGCAGCGCCTTGCAGGTGCTGGAAGATGCCGCATTACCGGGGCGCCTGACGCTGCGTGAAGGGCTGGCAATGGTAGCGCTGGTCGGTGCGGGCGTGTGTAAAAACCCGCTGCACAGCCACCGTTTCTATCAGGAAATGAAAGATCAGCCGATCGAATTCATCTGGCAGTCGGAAGACGGCATCAGCCTGGTGGCTGTACTGCGCGTCGGCCCGACCGCTCATCTGATTCAGGGGCTGCACAAAACCCTGTTCCGCGCTGAAAAACAAATTGGTCTGATGCTGTTTGGTAAAGGCAATATCGGTTCACGCTGGCTGGAACTGTTTGCCCGTGAACAAAAGAATATTTCAGCCCGCAGCGGTTTCGAATTTGTGCTGGCCGGTGTGGTCGACAGCAAACGCAGCCTGCTCAATTACGAAGGTCTGGACGCCAGCCGTGCGCTGGCCTTCTTCGACGATGAGTCTCAGACACACGACGAAGAATCGCTGTTCCTGTGGATGCGTGCGCATCCTTATGATGATCTGGTGGTGCTGGATGTCACGGCGAGCGCAGAACTGGCCGATCAGTATCTGGATTTCGCCAGCTACGGTTTCCATGTGATCAGCGCGAATAAACTGGCGGGCGCGTCGGATACCCATAAATACCGTCAGATCCGTGATGCGTTTTCCAAAACCGACAGCCACTGGTTGTATAACGCCACCGTCGGCGCCGGTTTGCCTGTCAACCATACGGTGCGCGATTTACGCGAAAGTGGCGACAGCATTCTGGCCATTAGCGGGATTTTCTCCGGCACCCTGTCGTGGCTGTTCCTGCAATTTGACGGCACGCTGCCGTTCACCGAACTGGTGGATTTAGCGTGGCAGCAGGGGCTGACTGAGCCGGATCCGCGTGATGATTTATCCGGTCAGGACGTGATGCGTAAACTGGTGATCCTGGCGCGTGAAGCGGGTTATGAAATCGAACCGACGCAGGTCCGTGTGGAATCGCTGGTGCCGGCCGGATGTGAAACGGGTTCCGTCGATCAGTTCTTTGAGGACGGCGAAGCGCTGAACCAGCAAATGCTGCAACGTCTGGAAGCCGCCCGCGAAATGGGTCTGGTGCTGCGTTATGTGGCGCGTTTCGATGCTAACGGTAAAGCGCGCGTTGGTGTCGAAGCGGTGCGAGAGGACCATCCTCTGGCCGCGTTGCTGCCATGCGATAACGTTTTTGCCATCGAAAGCCGCTGGTATCGCGACAACCCGCTGGTCATCCGCGGGCCGGGTGCCGGGCGTGATGTTACCGCTGGCGCACTGCAATCTGACCTTAACCGGTTGACTCAGTTGCTTTAATTACCCACCCCCTTCCGGCTACTGCCGGAAGGGGGCTTACAGACTTATCCTCATCTCTTCCTCTGCACTTTCCCCCAACATGAAATTCTTTCAATTTGAGTGAAGATTAATCACATGCATATGCATTTTTGCAGTTGACAGTTTTGCTCACTTCCTCCATTGTCTATCCATACGTTTAGACGTCTAGACGCTTACCATATAAGCCAATAATTAAAACGCAGTGATCCATGAGGTAGTGTTTATGAGCTTTTTCCACGCAAACCAGCGCGAAGCGCTGAACCAGAATCTGGCAGAGTTGCAGGGTCAGATTAACGTTTCTTTCGAGTTTTTCCCGCCGCGCACGAGCGAGATGGAAGATACGTTGTGGAGCTCCATCGACCGTCTCAGCAGCCTTAAGCCTAAGTTTTTGTCCGTGACCTACGGTGCTAATTCCGGCGAGCGTGACCGCACACACAGCATCATCAAAGGCATTAAAGAGCGCACCGGTCTGGAAGCGGCACCGCACCTGACCTGTATCGATGCCAGCCGTGATGAACTGCGTCAGATTGCGAAGGATTACTGGGAAAGCGGCATCCGTCATATCGTCGCGCTGCGCGGGGATTTACCGGCGGGCGGCGGTAAACCGGATATGTATGCCACCGATCTGGTGCATCTGCTGAAGGAAGTGGGTGATTTCGATATTTCCGTGGCGGCTTACCCGGAAGTTCACCCTGAAGCCAAAAGCGCACAGGCAGATTTGATCAACCTGAAGCGTAAAATCGACGCGGGCGCCAGCCGTGCCATTACACAATTTTTCTTCGACGTAGAAAGTTATCTTCGTTTTCGTGACCGCTGTGCGGGTCAGGGCATTGATGTTGAAATCGTGCCGGGCATTCTGCCGGTTTCCAACTTCAAACAGCTGACGCGTTTTGCCACCATGACTAACGTGCGTGTCCCGAACTGGATGAACAGTCAGTTTGAAGGGCTGGACGATGATGCGGAAACCCGCAAAATGGTCGGCGCAAATATCGCGATGGACATGGTGAAAATCCTCAGCCGCGAAGGCGTGAAGGACTTCCATTTCTACACCCTGAACCGTGCTGAAATGAGCTACGCAATTTGCCATACGCTGGGTGTACGCCCTGACATCGCCGTTCCGGTTCGTGCTTAAGTAAATAAGTAAACAATGTCCCGAATGCAGAAAGCAAAAAACCCGCGAATTCGCGGGTTTTTCTTTGGGCTTTACGGCTGAACTAACCGGTGTTGCGCATACCGGCCGCAACGCCTGCGATGGTTACCATCAGGGCCTGTTCGACATTCGCATCCTGCTTACCGTCTTTTTCCAACTCACGTGAACGGTGCAACAACTCAGCCTGAAGCACGTTCAGCGGGTCGGTGTAGACGTTACGCAATGCGATAGATTCAGCAATCCACGGCAAATCTTCCATCAGATGATCGTCGTTGGAAATCGCCAGCACCACTTTGATATCGCCTGCCAGCTGCTCACGCAGTTTCGCGCCCAGCGGCCACAGTTCTTTTTCGACCAGACGCTGATCGTAGTATTCCGCCAGCCACAGGTCGGCCTTGGCGAACACCATTTCCAGCATACCGATACGCGTAGAGAAGAATGGCCAGTCGTGGCACATGGCTTCCAGCTCATCGCGTTTCCCGTCATCGACAACGGCCTGCAAACCAGCACCTGCGCCCAGCCAGGCTGGCAGCATCAGACGGTTTTGCGTCCAGGCGAAGATCCACGGAATCGCGCGCAAGCTTTCCACGCCGCCGTTGGCTTTACGTTTCGCGGGGCGTGAGCCCAGTGGCAGTTTCGCCAGTTCCTGCTCCGGTGTCGCCGCACGGAAGTAAGGCACGAAGTCTTTATTCTCGCGAATATAACCACGATACATTTTGCAGGAAACGTCAGACAGCTGTTCCATGATGTCCACCCAGGCTTTTTTCGGCTCAGGCGGTGGCAACAGATTGGCTTCCAGAATGGCGGAGGTATACAGCGCCAGACTGCTGATGGTGACTTCCGGCAGACCAAATTTGAAGCGGATCATTTCGCCCTGTTCGGTCACGCGCAGGCCACCTTTCAGGCTGCCCGGCGGCTGAGAGAGCAGCGCAGCTTGCGCTGGCGCACCGCCACGGCCGATAGAACCGCCGCGTCCGTGGAAGAGCGTCAGCGCGACACCGGCTTTCTCACAGGTTTTGATCAATGCGTCTTGTGCGCGGTACTGCGCCCATGAAGCTGCCATCACGCCCGCGTCTTTCGCGGAGTCGGAATAGCCAATCATCACCATTTGTTTGCCCTGAATGAAGCCGCGATACCAGTCGATGCTCAGCAATTGCTTCATTACATCGTCGGCGTTATTGAGGTCATCCAGCGTTTCGAACAGCGGCGCAACCGGCATCGGGAACGGACAACCGGCTTCTTTAAGCAGCAAATGCACGGCCAGAACGTCAGACGGCGTACGCGCCATGGAAATGACATAAGCGGCGATAGAGCCTTCCGGCGCTTCTGCAATCACCTGGCAGGTATCGAGCACTTCTTTGGTATCGGCGCTCGGTTCCCAGTGGCGTGGCACCAACGGGCGTTGTGAATTCAGTTCGCGGATCAGGAATGCCTGTTTGTCGGATTCTGACCAGCTTTCGTAATCGCCCAGCCCCAGATAACGGGTAATTTCAGCGATCGCGTCGGTATGACGGGTACTTTCCTGACGCACGTCGATACGCACCAGCGGCACGCCGAAACAGCGTACGCGGCGCAGGGTATCGAGCAACTGACCGTTCGCGATGATGCCCATATTGCAGGCCAGCAGCGACTGGTAACAGGCGTAAAGCGGTGCCCAGAGTTGTTCATTTTTCACCAGCAAATCATGAGGACGCGCAACGCGTTCGCCTTTCAGACGGGCTTCGAGATACACCTGCGTGGTGGTCAGCTGGGTACGCAGCTGTTTCATGATTTCGCGGTACGGCTCGAGGATATCCGCGCCACCGGCCCGCTCGCGAAGTTCCGGCGTACATTCGGTCATGGAGAGTTCGGAAACCAGCACAGCGACATCGCGCAGGAACAGATCGGTGGCTTTCCAGCGGCTCAGCAACAGAACGTGGCGGGTAATATCGGCAGTCACGTTCGGGTTACCGTCGCGGTCGCCGCCCATCCAGGAAGTGAAACGCACCGGCACGGCTTCCACCGGCATTTTGTAATTCAGTGATGTATCAAGCTGCTCATTCAGTTCACGCAGGAAAGCAGGAACGCCTTCCCACAGGCTGTTTTCGACCACCGCAAAACCCCATTTGGCTTCATCAACCGGAGAAGGGCGGTTCTTACGGATTTCGTCGGTGTGCCATGACTGCGCAATTAACTGACGCAGGCGGCGCATAATTTGTTTGCGCTCGTAATCGGCCAGATCGTTATGGTCGAGTTGTTTGAGGCAATTATTCACTTCCACCAGTTTGTGGATAAGCGTGCGGCGGGCGATTTCCGTCGGGTGTGCGGTCAGCACCAGTTCGATAGAAAGCTGGTCAACGGCGTCACGCAATTGTTGTTCAGAGAGATTTTTGGATTTCAGACGATCGAACAATTGTGCCAGAGCTTCAGGGTTGCTGGCTGCCTCGCCGTGTGGCGAAATGCTGTGATATTGCTCGGCTACGTTGGCTAGATTAAGGAACTGGCTGAAAGCACGGGCAACGGGCAACAACTCATCATTCGAGAGATTTTGCAGCGTTGACAGCAATTCCTGACGATCTGCATCATTTCCTGCACGTGAGGATTTGGACAACTTACGGATTTTTTCAACACGATCCAGGATATGTTCTCCCAACGTATCTTTGATCGTGTCGCCCAGCAATTTACCTAACATACTGACATTACTTCGCATTGCGGAATATTGTTCGTTCATATCACCTCTGACCCGTTCTCTCGTTTGATTTTTATATTCTGTAAATAACTTTCACCCGTCAGGCATTCATGCCCCGTTCACCCGCCAACCTGGCCATACTTTTTAAATACCGCACCTGTTTTAACCCAAAAACACCCGATCACTCACGTTAAAAATGGTCTTTTTGGCGATGTCGCTGAAATTTAATTACAACCGCGACGATATCAGTTTGGCTAATCCATCATTTGTACAGTATCAAAGGGCGCCCGGAAGCGCCCTGATTGTTTCTTCATCAACCCTGATTCAGGATCAGTGATAACAGAAGTGATGAACGACCTGAGAAATCAGCTCACGTGTCGGTTTTATGAACGCGGTATCAATATATTCATCTGGCTGGTGCGCCTGATCGATAGAACCCGGCCCCAGAACCAGCGTCGGACACAGTTCCTGAATAAATGGCGCTTCGGTGCAGTAGTTAACGATTTCCGTTTCCACGCCCAGAAGCTTTTCGACCACCTGAACCAGCGGGTGATCCGGCGGGCATTCATAGCCCGGGATCGGCGGATGCAGTTCTTCGATAGCTAGACGGCCCGGCCAGCGCTGGCTGACAGGCTCCAGCGCTTCGTTGAGCAGACCGTTGATATCAGCCAGTGTCAGGCCCGGCAGCGGACGAATATCCATGTGCATCTCGCAGCAGGCGCAAATACGGTTTGGCGCGTCGCCGCCGTTGATATAACCGAAGTTCATGGTCGGATACGGGATCACAAAACCACTGTGGTTGTAACGGGTTTTCAGCGTATTGCGCAGCGTCATCAGATGGGTAATCGACTCGTGCATCAGCTCGATGGCGTTCACGCCGCGCGACGGATCGCTGGAATGGCCGGACTGACCGGTGATGCGGATGGCATTCGACAAATGACCTTTGTGCGCACGAACCGGTTTCAACGAGGTCGGTTCGCCGATGATTGCGCAGTCCGGACGAATTTTCGCATTTTTAGAAAAGTAGCTGGCACCGGCCATCGTTGTTTCTTCATCCGCCGTCGCTAAAATATACAGCGGTTTAGTCAGTTTGGTCAGATCAACATCGCGCAGTGAATCGAGGATAAACGCGAAGAAACCTTTCATGTCGGCAGTACCCAAACCATAGAGCTTATTTTCATGCTCGGTGAGGGTGAAAGGATCGCGTGTCCAGCGTCCGTCATCGAACGGAACGGTGTCGGTGTGACCAGCCAGCAGTAAGCCGCCGGCACCTTCGCCGGTACTGGCTAACATATTGAATTTATTGCGCGTACCTGGGACGGGCTGTACTTCAACTTTGAAGCCTAAATCACCGAACCAGCCTGCCAGTAAATGGATTAGCGTCTCATTGCTCTGGTCCAAAGCAGCGTCCGTTGCGCTGATGGAAGGGGTTGCGATTAACGCCCGATAGAGCTCAATAAAAGGAGGTAATTTCATCTTCACTGTTGACAGCCTTTAGTTAGGGTAGTATTCATATTCATGCAATAATTGTGAATAAAAATACAATAAGCCAGTGCGTAAGGAAACCAGAATAATTATCCGGCTCCTTACCCAAAATTGAGAAGGTGAACAGACCCTATGTTGAATACGCTGATTGTTGGTGCCACAGGTTATGCCGGAGCCGAACTCGCGGCCTATCTGAACCGCCACCCACATATGAACATAACCGGTTTAACGGTTTCAGCGCAAAGTGCAGATGCAGGAAAATTGCTTTCCGATTTGCACCCTCAATTGAAAGGCATCGTCGATCTGCCTGTTTTGCCGCTCAAAGACGTGGCGGAAGCAGCGAAAGGTGTCGATGTGGTGTTTCTGGCGACCGCGCATGAAGTCAGCCATGACCTGGCCCCGCAGTTTCTGGCGGCGGGTTGCGTGGTGTTCGATCTCTCGGGAGCTTTCCGCGTCAGCAAACCTGAGTTTTACACCGAATTCTACGGTTTCGAGCATCAGCATCTCGATTTGCTCGATAAAGCCGTGTACGGCCTGGCCGAATGGCAGGCTGACAAATTAAAAGATGCGCAGCTGATTGCTGTGCCAGGTTGTTACCCGACCGCTTCTCAGCTGGCGCTGAAACCGCTTATCGAAAACGGTTTGCTCAATGACAGCCAGTGGCCGGTGATCAACGCCACCAGCGGCGTCAGCGGTGCAGGCCGCAAAGCCACGCTGGGCAACAGCTTCTGTGAAGTCAGCCTTCAGCCGTACAAACTTTTTAGCCATCGCCATCAGCCGGAAATCGCCGAGCATCTTGGCGTGCCGGTGATTTTCACGCCGCATCTGGGTAACTTCCCGCGCGGTATTCTGGCGACTATTACATGCCGTCTGAATGCAGGTGTGACGGAGGAGGATGTGGCAGAAGCTTTCCACAATGCGTATCACGACAAACCGCTGGTGCGTCTGTACACCAGGGGCGTTCCGGCGCTGAAAGACGTGGTCGGCCTGCCGTTCTGTGATATCGGCTTCGCGGTGAAAGGCGAACATCTGATTGTGGTGGCGACGGAGGATAACGTGCTGAAAGGCGCGTCCGCGCAGGCTGTGCAGTGCATGAATATCCGCTTTGGCTTCCCGGAAACGCAATCCCTGCTTTAACAATCCTCAGATTGTCAGCAAACAGAAAACACGCGTCCCTGAGCGTTTATTCAGACGTTCAGGGATGGTAGATTAAATTAAACGCATTGTTATTAATTAACATTCTCAACCGGTCGGGGCACGAACAGCTATGAATCCGTTAGTCATCAAGTTAGGTGGTGTGTTGCTGGATAATGAAGAAGCACTTGAGCGCCTGTTCATGGCGGTCGTGGCTTATCGTCAGGAATATCATCGCCCGCTGGTGATCGTTCACGGTGGCGGCTGCCTGGTTGATGAGCTGATGAAAAAGCTGAATCTTCCTGTCGTGAAAAAAGCCGGTCTGCGTGTGACGCCGGCCGATCAGATTGACATTATTACCGGCGCACTGGCGGGCAGCGCGAACAAAACCCTGCTGGCGTGGGCGGTGAAAAACCACATTAATGCCGTTGGCCTGTCTCTGGCAGACGGCGGTACGGTCAGCGTAACCCAGCTGGATGAATCTCTGGGCTTCGTGGGTAAAGCCGAAGCGGGCAATCCGGCGCTGATTAACACTCTGCATGGTGCAGGTTATCTGCCGATTGTCAGCTCAATCGGTATTACCGCTGCGGGCGAGCTGATGAACGTTAACGCGGATCAGGCAGCGACGGCGCTGGCAGCCACGCTGGGTGCAGATCTGATCCTGCTATCTGATGTCAGCGGCATTCTCGATGGCAAAGGCCAGCGCATTCCGGAAATGAGTGCAGAGAAAGCCGAACAGCTTATCGAGCAGGGTATTATCACCGACGGAATGATCGTCAAAGTTCACGCCGCGCTGGACGCCGCACGTTCTCTAGGCCGTCCGGTGGACATCGCCAGCTGGCGCCACGCCGAACAATTACCGGCACTGTTTAACGGCGTCGCCATCGGCACACGTATTCTGGCGTAACGCAACGGCGGCGCATTCGGTATACGCTTTTCAAGGGCGCAGCATAGTGCGCCCTTTTGCATAATTAATTCAGGAGCAGGAAAATGGCACTTTGGGGCGGACGTTTTACTCAGGCAGCAGACCAGCGGTTTAAAGAACTCAATGACTCACTGCGTTTCGATTACCGGCTGGCAGAACAGGATATCGTGGGCTCGGTTGCCTGGTCCAAAGCGCTGGTGACCGTCAACGTATTAACTGCTGACGAGCAAATCCAGCTGGAAGAAGCCCTGACCGTTTTGCTGGAAGAAGTCCGTGCCAATCCCCGCGCTATTTTAGCCAGCGACGCTGAAGATATTCACAGCTGGGTCGAAGGCAAGCTTATCGATAAAGTCGGCAATCTTGGCAAAAAACTGCACACAGGCCGCAGCCGTAACGATCAGGTCGCAACCGACATTAAACTGTGGTGTAAAGCGCAGGTCGTCGAACTGGGCGACGCGTTACATCATTTACAACAGGCGCTGGTCGCGACGGCCGAAGCCAATCAGGACGCCGTGATGCCGGGTTACACCCACCTGCAGCGCGCGCAGCCGGTGACTTTTGCGCACTGGTGCATGGCGTATGTGGAAATGCTGGCGCGTGATGAAAGCCGCCTGAAAGATACCCTGACCCGTCTGGACGTCAGCCCGCTGGGTTGTGGCGCACTGGCCGGTACAGCGTATCCGATGGATCGCGAGCAACTGGCGGGCTGGTTAGGTTTTGCTTCAGCGACCCGCAACAGCCTCGACAGCGTTTCCGACCGCGACCACGTGCTGGAACTGTTGTCCAACGCCGCCATCAGCATGGTTCACCTTTCCCGTTTCGCCGAAGACCTGATTTTCTTCAACACCGGCGAAGCGGCGTTTATTGATTTGTCCGACCGCGTGACGTCCGGCTCTTCCCTGATGCCGCAGAAGAAAAACCCGGATGCGCTGGAGCTGATCCGTGGCAAATGTGGTCGTGTGCAGGGCGCACTGACCGGCATGATGATGACCATGAAAGGTCTGCCGCTGGCGTACAACAAAGACATGCAGGAAGACAAAGAAGGGCTGTTCGACGCGCTCGATACCTGGCTGGATTGCCTGAACATGGCATCTCTGGTACTGGACGGGATTCAGGTGAAACGTCCGCGTGCAAAAGAAGCCGCGCAGCAGGGTTACGCGAATTCTACCGAACTGGCGGATTATCTGGTTGCCAAAGGCGTGCCGTTCCGTGAAGCGCACCATATTGTGGGTGAAGCGGTGGTCGAAGCGATTCATCAGGGCAAAGCGCTGGAAGAATTGCCGCTGGCGGATTTGCAGAAATTCAGCAGCGTGATTGGCGATGACGTTTACGCCATTCTCGAACTGCAATCCTGTCTTGATAAACGTGCGGCCAAAGGCGGTGTTTCTCCGCAGCAGGTGGCGCAGGCCATTGCCGACGCGAAAGCGCGTTTAGGTTTTTAAGCTTTCCGGCTTCTCCCCCTGTGAAGGGGGAGAAAATTACTTCAGAAACAGATGTCTTTCCACGCCCGGGGGCTGTGCGTCAGTACCTCGCTGCCCGTTTCCGTCACCAGCACGTCATCTTCAATTCTCACGCCGCCCAGACCCGGCACATAAATTCCCGGCTCGATGGTGATGATCATTCCCGGTTCCAGCGGCTGCGCATTTTGCGGGCTGAGCGCCGGCGCTTCGTGGACATCCAGCCCTAAACCGTGCCCCAGATTGTGGCTGAAGTACTCGCCAAATCCGGCCACAGAAATAATATCGCGCGCCACGGCATCAAGTTCCTGACAACGAATTCCCGGCCTGACGGCGTCACGTGCGGACTGCTGGGCGAGAAGTACCGTGTCGTAAATTGCTTTCAGTTCCGCGCTGACGTTGCCCAGCGCGAAAGTGCGCGTCATATCCGAACAGTAATGCTGATACACCGCGCCGAAATCTATCGTCACCAGTTCACCGGTCATCAGCTTTTTATCGGTCGGACGCCCGTGTGGCAACGCGCCGCGCAGGCCAGAAACCACCACGGTATCGAACGACGTTTTACTGCCGCCAGCTTGTCTCACCGCCATTTCGAGATGATCCGCCAGCGTTTTTTCGCTGATACCTGGCCTGATAAACGGGATAACCTTTTCCAGCGCGCGGTCAGCAATCGCCGCAGCCTCACGTATTTTGGCGATTTCATCGGGATATTTATGCACGCGCAAAAACGACATATCCCGGTGTTGCAGCGTCACGTTGCACTGTTTTTCCAGCGCCTGCCACGCAAGATGCGATAACTGGCTGGCATCTGCAAACAACGGTTTACCGGGGATCAGCCGTTTAATCACATCCGCGAGCGGGTTTTCGGCGGTCAGCGTCAGCACCTCAACGTCCGGGTTGTTCTGCCGGCATTCGGCGCTGTAGCGGCCATCGACCAGGATCCACAGGTCGGCTGGCGTAACCAGCACATACCCCGACGCGCTGTACAGTTCTGTTACCGCGTACTTGCTGAACCTGTCGGTCAGAAGCACGGCGGGTAGGTGCTGTTCCTGCATAAGCTGGCGCAGAACGCCCAGACGTTGCTGACGACTCATTATTTTCTCCGGGTTCAGGCGACGTCGAGCAGCCCTTTTTTGATTAAACGGTTACGGTAGAACACGCAGGTCACGGCGATAAACAGCGATCCGCCCGCCAGACCCATCAGGTAGGCCGGAATGTTGCTGATCAGCGGCCATGCCCAGATGGCGGATTCCGGGAACCATTGCACGGCACCCAGTGAAACCCCGAGCAGCGCGCCGATAATTGCCCCCACCACGTATACCGGAATGACAAACCCCGGACGTTCCAGCGCAAACGGAATCGAGCCTTCGGAAATCCCCATAAAACCGAGGAAAATCGCGGTGCGGCCAATCTGATTGAACTGGCGATCGTAAACACGCCGCCCGACCAGCCATTTGTCGATCACCGTAGACAGCCCGAGGCCGAACGAAGGAATAACGACCGCCAGACAGCGCGCGGTTATCGGCAACACTTTTTCCGTCGTAAAGCCGAGCGCCACAAACCCGGCGGCTTTGTTCACCGGTCCGCCGAGATCAAACGCCGTCGCCGCTGCCAGTAAGGTGGCGTAGAAATATGTGCCCGCCGCGCCTGCGGCCTGTAACGCTTCACGGATGAGCGTGTTCAGCCAGCCGCCGATTGGGGTTATCAGGAAAACCATCAGTAACATCGCGACAATGGCGGAAATCAGCGGGATGAAAAATGTGGTTTTGAACGCCAGCCAGTTGTGCGGCAGTTTGATGGTGTTGTTCAGCCAGCGGACGAAATACCCGACCACAAACGCGATCACGATAGCACCCAGAAAGCCCGAAGCGACCGGCGCAGCGGCGGCCCATTCACCATTGATCAGAGCCGGAATGGCGACAGGTTTAATCGAGACATAACCACCGATAAACCCGGCCGCCAGCGCCGTTTTTCCGCCGATGGAGTTGGCGGTAAATGCTGCGAACATCGGAATGGCGAAGCCAAAAAGCGTGAAACCGAAGCTTTCCATGATGCTGGCGATTTGCAGCATCCAGACCGAACTGCCGCTGTATCGCCCGCTGTTGAGCGCACCCATAATGGATTCGTCCGGCGACATTCCCAGAAAAACATAAGGAATGATTTGCGACAGCGCGCCAATCAGACCGCCCATGATCAGCACCGGGATCATGTAGGAAATACCGGTCATGATGTGTTTGCTAAATTCTTTCCAGGCATAGCTCTGGCCTTTACCTGCAGGCCCCGCAGGCGGTGTGTCGGATGCCTGACTGTGACCGGTATTAATGACTCTTTTTCTTATCGCCACGGAAAACTCCTCGCGCTTAAAAAAGCAAAAGTGGGATCACTGAGCCTGATCGGCCTCAATCTCATCAATCAGTCCGCCGGCATTTTTCACCGCATCTTTCAGTTCAACTTCATACACTTCGACGCCGTTAAAACGCTCGATATTTTGCGGCGTAATACCGGTGGCATGGATGATGACTGTGGCCTGCGCGATATCTTCTGCCGTCAGTTCGTTCTGAATACCGTCGGCACCCTGCGTTTCAATTTTCACGTCATAACCGCGCTGGCGGGCGGCGACTTCAATGGCTTCGGCTGCCATAAAGGTATGAGCAAGACCCATCGGGCAGGCGCACAGCGCAATCAGTTTTTTTGCAGACATCGTGAATTACCTCGTGTTATCGGAAGGAGCGGCGGGCAGATTTGCCAGCCGGTAAAGGGCTTCGGCGTAGATGCCGATGGCGCTGATAAAACGGCTCAGGCTGCCGTATTCGTCCGCACCGTGTGTATTGCCGGAAGAGCCGTCGGGAAATTCGCAGCCAAAAATCACCGCGTTTTGCATTGCGCTGGCGTAACTGCCTGCGCCGGTGGTGCGCGACGGGTGGTTTGTATCGCCGGTATGACGGGTGTAAATCTCGTGCAACGTCTTCACCAGCGCGCTGTCCGGCGGATAAAGGCTCGGTGATTTGACCGGCTCAATGCTGATGCGGCTGTCGGGCCAGCTGAGATTCCAGAGCGTAAGCCGTTCAGCGATGTATTCCGGGGTCAGGTTTTCGGGATAACGGACGTTCAGCGTCAGCGACACCATCCCGTTTTTGATGTTCAGTACGACGGGAACCAGCAGGATCTGACCGCATTCTCCCGGCGTATCCAGCGCGAATTGCACGCCGCTCTGGCCGGTTTCCGGCGCGGTGATTTCGCAAAGTTGTTGTGTCCAGCGTGCGCTGAAACGTTGATGAAGTAGTTGCGCGGCACCGGCAATCGGATTAAGGCAGGCCTCCGGTTTTGAGGAGTGTCCGCCGCGACCATAAAGCTGCCAGTGATTAATTTGTCCCGGTTCGGCCAGCAACGTAAAACCGTCGGGTAACGTCCAGCCGCCAGAGGAGAGCGACAATCCGTTCAGCCGGGCGACGTCAGGGATGGTGTTCAGCACGCTGCCGCAGGACACGGTCAAACCAGGCTGTTCAACCGGGGACGTCAGCGTGACCAGCAAAGAGCCTTTTTCGCCGTAAATCACCGGGAATTTTCCGTCCGGCGTAAAAGCAAAAGCAGGTTGCGGCTGCGATTCAAAATAGCGGCGAATGCAGCGGAAACCACTCTCTTCGTTGCCGCCCGCCACCAGCCGGATGCGGCGTGAGAGAGGAAGATTCAGTTCACGCAGAATATCCAGCGCCAGCCAGGCGGCAATCATCGGGCCTTTGTCATCCACGACGCCGCGACCGATCAGATTGTCGCCCAGCCGCGAGAGCTGATACGGCGGAAAATGCCAGCCGTCACCGGCGGGAACCACGTCAGCGTGACCAAAGACATACACGATTTCCTCGCCGCTGCCGTATTCAATATGCACGGCGTGGTTGTCGACATTGAGTGTGTTCAGCCCGGCGTCGTCGCCGAGTTTTTGCCACCAGCCGAGCGCGTCGGCAACGCCGCGGCCAAAAGGCGCATCCGGCTGTAGGCTGGCAGCGTCGAACGGCGAAGGGATCGCCACCCACTGGGCGAGTAAGGTGAGAAAATGCTGCGCCCGATCCCGGGCATGCGCTGCGAAGTCAGTCATTGACGTTAACCATCCGAAAAACAATGCTCACAGCATTGGGGCTGGCGGAAAAACCGTCAAAAGGCAGGGTTCAGAATTGATAAATAAAACGGGTAAAATTTTTCGCCGGTTTTTTTAAGCAGAAGCGAGAAACGCCGGAGATACCTTCAGACGCGGGTCGTCAGGCAATAATGACTCTCCGGCCAGCTGCGCATGCAGGCATTCAACTGCCCGTGTCGCCATCTCGGTATGACGTGTGGCAACCAGAGGCAAAGCCAGTTTCAGGGAATGTTCGCACTCGCCGAAACCAGCCAGAGCGATGCGCCGCGAGAACAGCCGCCATCGGGAGGTTTGCAAACCTTCGGCCAGTGCGTGATGCGCGGCCAGTAATACCGTCGGGTTGTCGCAAAGGATCGCGGAAATTTTGGGGCTTTGTTTAATGAGCTGAGTGACTGCGCGGAAGCTGTCGTCAAATGTCGCTGCACAGGGCTGACTTAACGATGCGGAAAACGCCAGACCGGCTTTCCCGAGCGCGAGCGAAAGGCCGCCCAGCCGCTCGGCGCGAACCAGCGAATGATTTTCCCCGCCGAGATAACCAATATTCTGGTGCTGTTGTTGAAGTAACGCATCCGTTGCCATGTGTGCGGCCAGCGCATTGTCGGGATGAATTGTCGCGAGCGGACCGGTATGGAAATGCGTGCCGACGCCGGTCAGCGCCACATGCCGCGCCGTCGCCCGCGCATGCAGGGCTTTCAGAGTATCAGGCTGCGCATTGAGTAATTTCCCGCAGACGAAAATCCCGCGCACGTCCTGCGCCAGAAGCTGCGCGGCGTGCTCCAGAAGCGTTGAGGTGTCTGCGTAGCCCGGGATAAGTGTGAAGCCGGTTTGTTGCAGCGCACAGGACAATTCGGGGAGTAAACCGGCGGCGAAAGCGCAATCTGGTGAAAGCAGAATGCCCGTTCGTGTGAAAGGTGCGACTGACGGTGTGGCCGGTAAACGGTAACCGAGCTGATCGATGGCCTGATAAATACGCTCCACGCCTTCGGGGGATATCCGTCCTTTGCCGCCAAGCACCAGCGAAACCGCAGCAACGGAAACGCCTGCCAGACGCGCGACATCCTGCTGAGTGATTTTTGTGCGGGGCTTTTGCGCCGTCATCGTCCTGCCATACGGAATAAATTGACCGCAAAGTGTTGCAGGAGAAGGTCGGGAAAAAACGGGCTGAGATCGCAGAAACAAAAAATGGCGGGCACTAAGCCCGCCGAAAGTTCACGTAGTCTAACTTTGCTTTTTTGTTGGTAATGCAGGGATTATCGTCTTACTTCTTACAGCTGTTTCCGGTGAAGCTTATTGTGCAACTTCGCACACTTCTTGTGTTTCTGAATGCAGGTAAACGTCCAGATCGTCGCTTCCGCCGATGTGGCGCCCACCAATAAAGACTTGCGGCACGGTCGCACGGCCGGTGACAGCGCGCAGGCTGACGGTGGTGGCGTCTTTGCCCAGTACGACTTCTTCATACTGAATACCGCGTTCCTGCAACATCTGTTTGGCTTTGGCACAGAACGGGCAGCCCGGTTTGGTGAATACGGAAACCGATTCCTGCACTTTGTATTCGGGTGCCAGGTATTTCAGCATTGTGTCTGCATCTGACACTTCAAACGGGTCGCCCGGCTTGTTTGGCTCAACGAACATTTTCTCGACCACGCCGTTACGTACCAGCATGGAATAACGCCATGAACGCGGGCCGAAACCTAAATCCGCTTTCTCGACCAGCATGTCCATGCCTTTGGTGAATTCACCGTTGCCGTCCGGAATAAAGGTAATGTTCGATGCCTTCTGTTCTGATTTCCAGGCATTCATGACGAACGTGTCGTTAACAGAGACGCACAGAATGCTGTCGACGCCGTGTTGTCTGAACACCGGTGCCAGTTCGTTGTAACGCGGCAGATGGCTTGAAGAACAGGTCGGGGTAAATGCACCCGGCAGTGAAAAGACAATCACTGTTTTGTTTTTGAACAATTCATCGGTGCTGAGATCTACCCACTGATCGCCCTGGCGGGTGTGAAAAGTAACGTGCGGTACGTGTTTCCCTTCCTGGCTTGCAAACATGAATAACCTCTTAATTAATCGATAGAATATGAATTATTTTCGGCATTGCCGTTTCGTTGAAAGGCATTATTCACGATAATGGTTGATAGATATAATCGTTGATTGCTATCTTATCTATCGTTATCGGCTATCGCATTGCCTTATAGGGACTGGAGGAAAAATGAACATTCGTGATTTAGAGTATCTTGTGGCACTGGCAGAGTTCCGCCATTTTCGTCGTGCAGCAGATTCCTGCCATGTCAGCCAGCCGACGTTAAGCGGGCAAATCCGTAAGCTGGAAGATGAACTGGGCGTGATGCTGCTTGAAAGAACCAGTCGTAAGGTGCTGTTCACACAAGCCGGTTTACTGCTGGTGGATCAGGCGCGCACGGTGCTGCGTGAAGTGAAAGTCCTCAAAGAGATGGCCAGCCAGCAGGGCGAAGCGATGTCCGGGCCGATGCATATCGGGCTAATTCCTACCGTCGGGCCTTATCTGTTGCCGCAAATCATTCCTTCACTGCATAAAACATTCCCTAAACTCGAAATGTATCTGCACGAAGCGCAAACCCATCAGTTACTGGCTCAGCTCGACAGCGGGAAGCTCGATTGCGCAATTCTGGCGCTGGTCAAAGAAAGCGAAGCTTTTATTGAAGTGCCGCTGTTTGATGAGCCGATGAAACTGGCGATCTACGACGATCATCCGTGGGCATCACGCGATCGCGTGGCGATGGCAGATCTGGCGGGTGAAAAACTGCTGATGCTGGAAGACGGACATTGTCTGCGCGATCAGGCGCTCGGTTTTTGCTTCCAGGCAGGGGCGGACGAAGATACGCATTTCCGCGCAACCAGTCTGGAAACGCTGCGTAATATGGTAGCGGCGGGAAGTGGCATTACCTTGCTGCCTTCGCTGGCCGTGCCGAATGAGCGCAGCCGCGATGGTGTCACGTATCTGACGTGTGACAAACCGGAACCCCGTCGCACGATCGCGCTGGTATATCGTCCCGGTTCGCCACTGCGTGGGCGCTATGAACAACTGGCTGAAGCCATCAAAGAGCACATGCAACCTTATATGGATAAAGCTGCGGGCTTAAAAAAGGCGGTTTAATCCGTTCAGTGCCGCTACGCGATAAGCTTCTGCCATGGTCGGATAGTTGAAGGTGGTATTAACGAAATACTCGATAGTATTGCCTTCGCCTTTCTGTTCCATGATTGCCTGGCCGATGTGAATAATCTCGGCGGCGCGCTCTCCAAAGCAGTGAATACCCAGAATTTCTTTGGTATCACGATGGAACAGCAGCTTGAGGCTCCCCACATTCATTCCGGCGATTTGCGCGCGTGCCAGATGCTTAAACTGCGCGCGGCCCACTTCGTAAGGCACCTTCATGGACGTCAGTTCCTGCTCGGTTTTGCCGACGGAGCTGATTTCAGGAATGGTATAAATGCCGGTCGGAATGTTTTCGATCAGATGCACTTTCGCTTCCCCCTGAATCATCGCCTGTGCGGCAATGCGGCCCTGATCGTAAGCCGCTGAAGCCAGACTCGGATAGCCAATGACGTCGCCGACGGCATAAATATGCGACAAAGCCGTCTGATACATGCTGTTTACTTTGAGCAAACCGCGGCTGTCGGCTTCAAGACCAATATTTTCCAGACCCAGTTTGTCAGTGTTACCGGTGCGTCCGTTAGCGTACAACAGCGCGTCAGCTTTCACTTTCTTACCGGATTTCAGGTGCATGATCACGCCGTCTTCCACGCCTTCAATCATCTCGAATTCTTCGTTGTGGCGGATAACCACACCGTTATTCCAGAAGTGATAAGACAACGCGTCTGACATTTCCTGATCGAGGAAAGACAGCAACCGGTCACGGGTGTTGATTAAGTCCACTTTTACGTTCAGACCGCGGAAGATAGAGGCATATTCGCAGCCGATAACGCCCGCGCCATAAATGATGACGTGGCGGGGTTCGTGGCTCAGTTCGAGGATCAGGTCGCTGTCATAAATGCGCGGATGACCAAAATCGACGTTGGCCGGACGGTAAGGGCGCGAACCACAGGCAATCACGATGTTGTCGGCGGTGATTTGTTCGTGCGTGTTATCGGCGTAGCGGATGTTGATGGTATTGGCATCGACAAAACTGGCGTCGCCGGAGAACAGCTGGCATTGGTTTCTTTCGTAGAAACCCTGACGCATGCGGGTTTGCTGATTAATGACGGAATCTGCATGACGCAAAATATCCGGGAAACTGGAGCTCAGGGTGCGGGAGTTATCACTGTAGAGCGGGTTTTGGTTAAATTCGATGATTCTGCTGACGGCGTGACGCAATGCTTTGGAAGGGATGGTTCCCCAGTGAGTACATCCGCCACCGACGTTGTTATAGCGTTCGATGACAGCAACCCGGGCGCCTTGTTTAACCAGTCCCATCGCGGCGCCTTCTCCGCCAGGGCCTGAGCCAATGATGATGGCATCAAAATGTGAGTGCTGTGGCATAGTTCGAAACCTATTTTTATACAAAATCACAACGAGAAAGTAACATATTACACCTAATTACCCCACATGCAGTTGTCATTTAATGGTAATACGGCAACATTCTGACCCACTTTATGCTGTGGTATCTATGGCTCCGCCCGGTAAAAATTTTGGTATAGTGAAGCTATAACGGGCGAATAATCAAAAAGAAGAACATTATCCGGATGAATGTTATGGGCGTAAGAGCACAACAAAAAGAGCGCACGCGTCGCTCACTGATTGAAGCGGCTTTTAGCCAGCTGAGTGCCGAGCGCAGCTTTGCCAGTCTGAGTTTGCGTGAAGTGTCCCGTGAAGCGGGTATTGCGCCGACGTCCTTTTACCGGCATTTCCGTGACGTGGATGAACTGGGTCTGACGATGGTTGATGAAAGCGGTTTGATGCTGCGCCAGCTGATGCGCCAGGCGCGCCAGCGTATTGCCAAAGGCGGCAGCGTGATCCGCACGTCGGTTTCGACTTTCATGGAGTTCATCGGAAATAACCCCAACGCCTTTCGTCTGCTGTTGCGCGAACGTTCCGGTACGTCTTCCGCTTTTCGTGCGGCTGTCGCCCGTGAAATTCAGCATTTTATTGCGGAACTTGCCGACTATCTGCAACTCGAAAACCACATGCCGCGCAGTTTTACCGAAGCGCAGGCCGAAGCGATGGTGATCATTGTTTTCAACGCCGGTGCGGAAGCGCTGGACGTGGATATCGCACAGCGCCGCCAGCTGGAAGAGCGTCTGGTGTTGCAACTGCGCATGATTTCTAAAGGTGCGTATTACTGGTATCGCCGGCAGCAGGAAAGAACGGCGGTGACTCCTATTCACAATAAGACCAGAGGTAAAGAAGATGACCGAACAAGCGAACCAGGATAATGGCACTCTGGTTTTGGCTTTGATTGCCGGACTGTCGATTAATGGCACTTTCGATGCGTTATTCAGCTCCGTCGTCGCGTTTTCGATATTCCCGATAATCGCCCTGGTGTTGTCGGTGTATTGCCTTCATGTTCGTTATCACAAAGGCGAAATGCCCACCGGTTTACCGGTGCTGGCTGCGGCCTCTTTCCTTCTCGGATTGCTACTTTACAGTACGTTTGTCCGCGTGGAATATCCTGAATTAGGGTCGAATTCTCTGCCATTGCTGATCAGTGTCGTGCTTTTGTTCTGGATAGGATTGAAGCTGAAAAAGCGTAAATCGACGACGCAGTAACTTCCTCATTCCTATGAAAAATCAGGCAACTTTCAGGTTGCCTTTTTTATGCCTTACGCCTGACCGCGACCTTTTGTAATCTTCTCCGACTGTCTTTTTATGAACTGTCATTTCATAAATATCAAACCTATGTTCAATATTTAGATATTGATCGTCCACTTCTTTATTTCTTTGCCATAAAGTCTGTCTGAGTGGCAAAAACCAAAAGGTTTTCATCCGGGCTCCTCGCTAATTTGAATCATGGCCGGACGAAGTATTTTCGTTCGCATTCAGCCTACGCCTACAGGTGATTTAACAGAGGCCAGACGGCAATGAAAACACGTAAGATAGGATTCTTTAATTACATCGCCTACGGTTCTGGCGATTTTCTGGGGGCAGGCACCACAGCCCTGACCGCGGCGTGGCTGCTTTATTTCTACACCACGTTCTGCGGCCTTTCGCCCATCGAAGCGACCTTCATCTTTGCGACCGCGCGCGTCGCCGATGCGGTGTTAAGCCCGTTAATGGGGTATCTCACGGATAACTTTGGTAATACCTGGCTCGGCAAACGATTCGGTCGCCGTAAGTTCTTTATTCTGCTTGGTATTCCCTGCGTGTTCAGCTACAGCTTCATGTGGGTGGGCGACATGGGATATGTCTATTACCTGCTGACCTATCTGCTGTTCGATATCGTCTACACCATGATTCTGGTGCCGTATGAGACGCTGGTGCCGGAAATGACCGACGATTTCAAACAGAAAACCAAATTCTCTGGAGCCCGTATCGCGCTGGCGCAGCTTTCTGCCATTCTCGCCGCTTTCCTGCCGGGAATTCTGTTGCAGCATTTTGGCAAAGATAATGCCATTTCCTTCTTCTATTCGAGTCTGGTCTTTGCGGTGATCTGCGCCTTCGTACTGACGCTGGTGTACTTCTTTACCTGGGAACGGCCGGAAGAACTCAAATCCGAAGCCACGAAGAAAATTGAGCGCGAACGCCAGCAGCTGACGCTGGTGCAAAGCCTGAAACGCCTGAAAGTGGAACTGTCCTCGACGCTGCGTATCAAAATTTTCCGTCAGCATCTGGGTTTGTATCTCGGCGGGTATATTGCGCAGGACGTGTTTAACGCTGTCTTCACGTACTACGTGGTGTTTGTGCTGATGCAAAGTGCGGCGATTGCTTCCAACCTCATGGGCATGATGGCGATTCTGCAATTTGTGGCGGTTATCGGGATGATCCCGCTGTGCATCCGCTTCGGACCAGCACCGTCCTATCGTCTGGCCGTAACGTTATTCGGGCTGGCGGCGATTTCTTACGGCGTGCTCTATTACACCGGAATGAACGATTCAATGTCGTTACTGCTGCTGATTTCTGCGCTGGCAGGGCTCGGGCGCGGCGGGATCAACTACGTGCCGTGGAATATCTACACCTATATCGCCGATGTCGATGAAACGATTACCGGCCAGCGCCGCGAGGGGATTTTCGCCGGTGTGATGACGCTGACACGAAAAGCCTCGCAGGCCGGTGCCGTGATGCTGGTGGGGATTATCCTGCAACTCGCCGGATTTGTTTCCGGGCAGAGCCAGCAGGTTCCGGCTGTCGGCCACACCATTCTCGGCGTTCTGGTGATCGGCTCACTGCTGATGCTCAGCATGGGCTTCATCATTTCACTGTTCTTCCGCCTTAATCAGAAAACGCACGGCGTGCTGACCCGCGAAACGCAGAAAATGCGTGACGCGAACCGCATCGTGCCGGAGCAAATTACGCCGGAAGATCGGGCGATCGTCGAAATGCTGACAGGGATGAAATACGAATCGCTGTGGGGCAACAACAATATTGGTTATTTGCATCGCCACAATCCGCCACCTGAAAAGCTGACCCGTGAAAATGCCGCCGAAATTCCGGCACAGGGACGTTTGTAAATTTGGTGAATATTTATCAGGAGAACACCATGAAAGTTTTTGAAGTGAAACACAGTGCGCTTTTACGCCAGCCAGAACATTTCATTTCGCGCAATGAACTGAAAGCGCTGATCCACAATGTGACGGACAATCTGGTGAATATCGAAGATAAAACCGGTGAGTTCCTGTTGCGGCTCGACGATGGCCGCGTCATTGACACCAAAGGCTGGGCGGGTTGGGAATGGACGCACGGCATCGGGCTTTACGGTATTTATCAGTATTATCAGCAGACCGGCGACGAGAAAATGCGGGCGGTGATCGACGACTGGTTTAGCGCGCGTCTGGCGGAAGGCACGCCGACGAAAAACGTGAATACCATGAGCCCGTTCCTGACGCTGGCTTACCGTTATGAAGAAACCGGTAATGCGGCATGGCGGCCCTATCTGGAACGCTGGGCGGAATGGGTAATGTATGAAATGCCGCGCACTGATAAAGGTGCGATGCAGCACATCGTTTATAACAACGAAAATCATCAGCAGATGTGGGATGACACGCTAATGATGAGTGTGCTGCCGCTGGCGAAAATCGGCAAATTGCTGGATCGGCCTGAGTTTGTGGAAGAAGCAACTTACCAGTTTCTGGTTCACGTTCAGTACCTGATGGATCGCGAAACCGGCCTGTGGTTCCACGGCTGGACGTTCGACGGTCATCATAATTTTGCTCAGGCCCGCTGGGCACGCGGTAACAGCTGGCTGACGATTGCTATTCCCGAGTTCCTCGAACTGGTGGATTTGCCAGAGAACAACGCCACCCGCCGCTATCTGTTACAGGTGCTGGAAAGCCAGGTCAGCGCGCTGGCGAAATGTCAGGATGACAGCGGTTTGTGGCATACGCTGCTCGACGATCCACACTCTTACCTGGAAAGCTCAGCGACAGCCGGATTTGCTTACGGCATTCTGAAAGCAGTGCGTAAACGTTATATCGATGCGTCGTATGCGCCGGTGGCGGAGAAAGCCATTCAGGGCGTGATCAAACACATCAATCCGGCAGGCGAGCTGACGCAAACGTCATTCGGCACGGCGATGGGTAATGATCTCGATTTCTATCGCGAAATCGCGCTGACGTCGATGCCTTACGGGCAGGCGATGGCTATTCTTTGTCTGTCAGAATATCTGCGGGTTTATTTGTAATAGGGTGGATAACGGCCAGAAATAAAAACGGGCACCTTCTGAGTGCCCGTTTTTTGTTTTTTCATTCGCCGTCAGATTTTTTCCAGCAGCACGCCAGATTCCATATGGTGCGTGTACGGGAACTGATCGAACAATGCCAGGCGCGTGACGCGGTGGGTCTTACTCAGTGTTTCCAGATTCGCGCACAGCGTTTCCGGATTGCAGGAGATATAAAGAATACGGTCGTAGCCAGCCACCATTTTCACGGTTTCGTCATCCAGCCCGCTGCGCGGCGGATCGACAAAAATTGTGTTGCACTCATATCCGCTTAAATCGACATCCTGCAGGCGGCGGAATTCCCGCACGCCATTGAGCGCCTGGGTAAAATCTTCAGCCGCCATGCGGATAATCTGCACGTTATCGATATGGTTCGCGGCAATGTTGTATTGCGCGGCGGCGACGGAAGGTTTGGCGATTTCCGTGGCCAGCACACGACGGAAATTACGTGCCAGAGCCAGCGAGAAGTTGCCATTCCCGCAGTAAAGCTCCAGCAAATCGCCGGTAGAATTTTCCGTAGCCTTGAGTGCCCACTCCAGCATCTGAATATTCATTTCAGCGTTTGGCTGGGTGAAGCTGTTTTCCACCTGACGGTAAATCATATCGCGGCCCGCCACCGGCAGAACCTCATCGACATAATCCTGGTCGAGCATGATTTTGGTTTTCGCAGCGCGGCCAATCAGCTGGATATCAAAACCGTCAGCACGCAACTGGTCGCGCAGAATTGTGGCGGCCTGCTGCCATTCATCATCAAGCTTACGATGGTAAAGCAGTGAGGCGATGATTTTGCCGCTGCGGGTCGAGAGATAGTCGAGCTGGAAGATCTTACGGCGCAACGCCGGATCTTGTTTGATGGCTGAGATAAGCACCGGCATCAGGCGGTTAATCAGTTCGCTGGCGGTCGGGAACTGATCCACGCGCACGCGGGCTTTAGTCTGCTGATCAAACATGATGTGGTAAAGGTCGCCCTCATCGTGCCAGACGCGAAATTCCGCGCGCATCCGATAATGGCTGACGGGAGAACGGAAAACGTCAGGCTGCGGCGCATTAAATGGCGACATCATCGCCGTGAGACGTGCGGTCTTTTCCGCCAGCTGGTCGTCGTACTTTTCAATGGGCAGGTTTTCAGGCGTCATCGGTTATCTCGTCTAGCAGGGAATGAATGGACAAACTTAGCGGGGGATTGTAGGGAATGTCTCCGTTAAGTCCACCATTGTTACATTTATATCGTGAAAGCTTACTTGCTATTACGGATGTCTGGATTTCCAAATAGGTTGATCGTACGATTGCGTTTCGGCCTCATTGACTGAGTTAAAAGGGAATCCGGTGTGAATCCGGAACTGGCGCGCAGCGGTATGGGGAAATCACGGCGATAGCATTCTTTATTATGCAGACACTGTTTCCTGCTTCTCTTTCCTTATACAGGAAAGAAGAAAGAGGGGATGGGAAGTCATCGCCCGGTGCGGGTTATCTCAAATAATTACGACGTAATTAATGAGCCTGCAAATCCTAAGTCCGAAGACCTGCCGATGTTACGTCGCATTAATCATCGTCGTCGCGAATTATCGCCGGTGATCCTCTGCGGCATCCGCCAATTAAGTTTGGATGCTCGATTCATGACAATTAAAAAGCATGTGCTGCTGACGGCATTATCCGTCACGGCTTTTTCAGGGTGGGCGCAAGACAGTACTTCCACAAACAGCAGCGATAATATGGTGGTGACCGCTAACCGTTTTCCACAGCCCGTTTCTTCTGTATTAGCGCCAACGGATATCGTCACGCGCGAAGATATCGACCGGTGGCAGTCGAAATCCGTGGCCGATGTGCTGCGCCGTTTACCGGGTGTGGACATCAGCCAGAGCGGCGGAATGGGTCAGCTGACCTCTGTGTATGTTCGCGGCACCAGCTCCAGCCATACTTTGGTACTGATGGACGGTATTCGTCTTAATCAGGCGGGTATTTCCGGCTCCGTCGATATCAGTCAAATTCCTCTTTCATTAGTTCAGCGCATTGAATTTATTCGCGGCCCGCGTTCGGCGGTTTATGGTTCCGATGCCATTGGCGGCGTCATCAACATTATTACGACGCGCGACAAAGATGGTACAACGCTCGGGGCGGGTGTCGGCTCGCACGGTTATCAGAACTACAATGGCTCAACGCAGCAGAAATTAGGTGAGAACACTACGCTGACGGCGGCAGGGGATTACACCTACACCCGTGGAATCGATGTGGTCGCGGATGGCAATAACGGCGGTGTTCCTCAGCCCGACCGTGACGGCTTCATGAGCAAGACACTGTATCTGGCGCTGCAGCATCAGTTCAATGAAGAGATCAGCGGCTTTGCACGTGCGTACGGATATGACAACCGCACGGCTTATGATGCGTATTATTCGCCGGGCAGCGCGCTGATTGATACCCGTCAGCTTTACAGCCGGACATACGACACCGGTCTGCGTTATCAGAATGGCATTTACGCCACACAGTTAATTGGCAGCTACAGCCACGTCAAAGACTATAACTACGATCCTAAATACGGCCCGTATGACGCTTCCGCTTCTCTGGACGATTCCGATCAGTACAACCTGCAATGGGGTAATACGTTCCAGATAGGGAAAGGGGAAGTCAGTGCGGGTCTGGACTGGCAGAAACTGACGACCGAACCGGGTACCAGCTATCTGGCAGATGGCTATGACCAGCACAACACCGGTGTGTATCTGACCACCCAGCAAAAAATCAGCGATTTCACGCTGGAAGGCGCGGTGCGTAGCGACGATAACTCTCAGTTCGGTCAGCATACCACTTGGCAAAGCAGCGCTGCCTGGGAGTTCGTCGATGGTTATCGTCTGATTGCTTCTTACGGCACGGCGTACAAATCGCCGAACCTGAGCCAGCTTTACAGCGATTACTATGGTAATCCTGATCTCAAGCCAGAAGAAAGTAAGCAATGGGAAGGCGGGCTGGAAGGTCTGACGGGGCCTCTTAGCTGGCGTCTGAACGTCTATCGTAACGATATCGATCAGATGATCGCTTACAACGATTCCACCAGTAATTATTACAACATCGGGAAAGCGACGATTAAAGGCGTCGAATGGACGGGTTCATTCGATACCGGTCCGCTACAACACCAGATTACGCTGGAATATCTTGATCCGCGTGACGCGACCACCAACGAGATCCTGACCCGCCGCGCCAAACAGCAGGCGAAATACCAGATTGACTGGAACATCGCTGACATCGACTGGTCGATTAATTATCAGTATCTGGGACAGCGTTACGACACCGATTACGGTACTTATCCTTATCAGACCGTTAAACTGGGCGGTGTAAGTTTGTGGGATCTTGCGGCCTCATATCCTGTGACCTCACACCTGACAGTTCGTGGTAGAATTGCCAACTTGTTTGATAAAGATTACGAGACGGCTTATGGCTATGCCACACCAGGACGTGAGTACTACCTCTCTGGAAGCTATACCTTCTGACATAACGCAAGTTCCTGACCGTCCGACGGTGCTGGTTTTCGATTCCGGCGTCGGCGGGTTGTCGGTGTATGATGAGGTCCGGCAGATGTTGCCGGATCTGCACTATATATACGCCTTCGATAATGTGGCTTTCCCTTACGGTGAAAAGTCAGAAGAATTTATCGTTGAGCGCGTCGTCGAGATCGTCAGTGCCGTCTCGAGACGCCATCCCCTCTCTATTATTGTCATAGCCTGTAACACGGCGAGCACCGTTTCCCTTCCTGCATTGCGCGCCAAATTCAGTTGTCCGGTCGTCGGCGTTGTCCCGGCCATCAAACCTGCGGCGAAATTAACGCGCAACGGAGTTGTCGGGTTGCTGGCAACGCGTGCGACGGTTCAGCGTCCTTATACGCATGATCTGGTCGCACGGTTCGCGACGGATTGTCAGATTTTGATGTTGGGTTCAGCCGAGCTGGTCGAACTGGCGGAAGCGAAGCTGCATGGCGAAGAAGTTTCACTGGCTGCGCTGAAGAAAATCTTGCATCCGTGGCTGCGTTTGCGCGAACCCCCGGACACAGTGGTATTAGGTTGCACACACTTCCCGCTCCTTTCGGAAGAGTTGTCACAGGTTTTACCCGACGGTACGCGTATGATCGACTCCGGTTCTGCGATTGCACGCCGCGCACATTGGTTAATTGAGACATCTCACGTGCCGATTCCAAAAATAAATCCGGAAGTTGAAATAGAAAGTGTGGCGTATTGCATGGCGATGACGGCCGAAGCGCAAAGTCTGCTGCCTGTTTTGCAGTCATATGGCTTCAGAAGTATCCAGGAATTGCCGCTTTAAACGTCATTTGATGAAAGATTCAGCGGTCAGTAAATTATTTGTATTTTAGGGGTTGCGGCCTTCTGAGAACTCCCTATAATGCGCCTCCACTGACCGGGAACAACGACTGACAAGTCG
>NZ_JAEMGT010000237.1:0-1106 GCF_017655185.1 Rahnella sp. ChDrAdgB13
AATATCGCTGCCAGCACCCACGGCCGGTTCCTGACCATCAGGGAAATCAACAACAAAGGTCATTTTGCTCATGCGACACCCCGACAATTCAGAAAAGTATTCATTGCGTTAGAAACAAGCTGCTTGCGCCTATAGCGCGTAATCCCCCACACAATGGCATAACAAATCCAGAGATAGTGGAGGGTATAGCGACGGCAGTTAATCCCTTCCAAAATGTCATACGCAGAAACATCACCAGGAAAGGTCTCAGCATACACAGCGGCGCAAGCTTCCTGCTCATTACTGAAACCACTCGTTTGTAATTCCTTAATGACAGCCTGCGCTTCACGTCGCATTTTCTTATCACCTGAACTGTAATCAGGGCACCATTCCAGCCAATCATTGAGCCAGGATTGCAAACCTTCATTGAATGCCTCCGAGTCAAATTCCATCGCTATATCATGACGGCCAGACCTTATGCCCACTTCCAATTTTTCAGACCAGTAGTACGGATTAATTCCCCATTCCTGGCCCACGAAAAAATCGAACATGTCGCGGACGCGGCTAAATGTCCACGTTCCCATATCGCCGGTGACAGTGAGATAACCAGGCCAGGTGATGAGATCAAACCCATAAGAAGAACTACCAGGCCGGGAGAAACGAAGATGGCGATATTCCCCCTCATCCCGGAATATTGTCATTTGGTGTGACGACACATCACGCAGAAAACGGATGTCCATATTGCGATCGCTCATATTATTCACCATCCCATTCTTTACTGTTTTTCCACTCTTCCATAAGGCCAGTAAGCTCAGAGGAAGATTCACCAACCCGGTCAGCCAGCGCGTTAAAATCAGTGATCTGACTGTTATCGAGGTCTTCCCAGGCATCGGCCATATCCAAAAGATGACGCTGCATGGTTGCCAGTCTGCGCAGGTGACTTCTGCCCGTTTTGATGTGCTCGGAATATGTATTGCTGCTCATGGGTGCACCTCACTCTCCGGCAGAACGCGGGGCCACGGGCCCAGGCGACTGCAGCTTTCAACCGGCATCGAAAAGAATTTTGATGATAGAAACACATCACCATGAGCAATGCAGCGACTGACGCCGCGCTCAGGCTGAAACGC
>NZ_JAEMGT010000238.1:0-4233 GCF_017655185.1 Rahnella sp. ChDrAdgB13
TTTATCTGATGACTGCCTGAAAAACAGGCAATTCAATTTTTACTGACCTGATGTCATTAATGCGACAGAACCCCCTGAGTTTCTCAACTAATGAGAATTGTTCAGGGAGTCTGACATCAAGAGCGCGGTAGCCTTTTTTAATATATCCCTTTCCATTTCAACGCGTTGAAGTATTTTCTTCAACTCACGTATCTCAATCTGCTCAGGTGTCATGGGTGAAGCTATGGGTGATTTTCCCGCTCGCTCTTCTTTCAGTTGTCGGAGCCATTTATCCATCGTGGATTTGCCGACATTCATCGCAGTGGCAGCGGCGGCAACGGTGTAATGCTGATCGAGTACTAGCTGGGCAGCCTCGAGGCGAAACTCGGGGCTAAAATTGCGTCTGTTACGTCCGGTCATAATGTCACCTGTTTTGACTATGAGGTGATGATATCACCTCTATTCATGTGGCCAAATTCACTATGCCACTACAGCATGGCCTACTCGTACTTAAATAAGTACATTGTTATTATAACTGACAGTCGTTTTAAGGAGGTTATTCGATGCGACATGTCACTTTTACAGAAGCCCGCACCAATTTCGCGAATATACTGAATCAGGTCAGTGATGACGCGGATATAGTAGTTATTACACGTCGTGGTAGCCGTGACGTCGTGATGCTTGACGCAGACGAATACAGCAGCATGGTTGAGACGCTTTACCTTTTCAGTAATCCTGCGAACGCTGCACATATAGAGGCATCATTAGCCCAGTTGGATAGTGGTGATACGGTAGAAATTGATGAATGAAAACCGTATTCACGCCGCGTGCAGCTGAGGATTATCGATATTGGCAGGAAAATGACCCAAAAAAGTTTGAGCGCGTCCGACAGTTGATTAAAGCCGTGCATACTGACGCGTTCGTTGGGATAGGCAAAACAGAACCATTTAAGCATAAAAGACCATTGTGGTCGCGGCGTATCGACCGGGAACACCGGCTTGTCTACTACGTAAAGGACGGAGAAATTATTATCATCGCATGTCGCTTCCATTACACCGGAATCTAATCAGCCGCTCATTGAGCGGTTTTTTTGCCTGAAAGAGGGCAATCTGTGAGTAACGAGGGGTAATTGATCCCGCAGTTCAGTCAGATTAGCTGTATTCTGTCAGTCGTTCTGGTATGTCCATGCCGGTGGGTTGATGTTTTTCCATGGATTACGTGCCTTATCAATAGATGCCTCCCCTCTATGTATCCATTCTTTCCAATTCTTACTCAGTAAATTGTGGTAATGAGCAAGCGTGTCCACCGCTACGCAAAACTAGCGTTGATATGTTTACATTGGTACTTCTATGCAGCATTATTGCTTTTTTAATTAAAAGTAGCATGGAGAGGGATATGTCTGGAGATAACAAGCAGATAGGGAAAATCGCTGATCGTTCAGAAAGAATGCTCGTGTCTCTTACTGAACAGATCAAAGCACAGAAGGAAGCGCTTGAAGAAACCTCCTTTTATCAGGTTTATGCAAAAGCCGCGCTGGCTAAACTACCTAAACTCACCAGAGCCAGCGTTGATTATGCTGTAAGTGAAATGGAGCAGGCCGGTTATAACTTCGAAAAGAAACCCGCCGGTACTTCTTCCAAATATGCCATGAGCATCCAAAATATCATTGATATTTATCACCACCGCGGCGTACCCAAGTATCGCGACCGCCATAACAAAGCCTTTATTGTTTTTCTGGGAAACCTCAAAGGCGGTGTCTCCAAAACGGTCAGCTCAGTCTCTCTGGCTCATGGTTTGCGTGCGCACCCGAATCTGTTACTAGAAGACTTGCGTGTATTGGTCATTGATCTCGATCCTCAGTCATCAGCCACAATGTTCCTTAATCATACGCGCTCTGTCGGAACCGTGGATACGACAGCAGCGCAGGCCATGTTGCAAAATGTCACCAGAGAAGAATTACTGGAAGAATTTATTGTTTCTTCCATCGTCCCTGGGGTGGATGTTTTACCCGCTTCTATTGAAGATGCTTTCATTGCCTCCAAATGGGAGAGTCTTTGCACTGAACATCTTCCAGGACAAAACCCTTTTGCTGTCCTGAGAGAAAATATCATTGATAAAATTGCTGGGGACTATGATTTTATTTTTATTGATAGCGGGCCCCACTTGGATTCTTTCTTAACAAATGCCATTGCTGCTGCTGATTTACTAATGACCCCGGTGCCACCAGCACAGGTTGACTTCCATTCGACATTGAAGTACCTCACCCGCTTGCCCGAGCTTATCAGCTTGATTGAAAACTCCGGGATGAGAACACGCCTGGTTGGCAATATTGGTTTTATGTCCAAGCTGCTTAACAAAGCCGACCACAAGCTGTGTCACAGTCTTGCTAAAGAGATTTTCGGTGGTGACATGCTTGATGTGGCCTTGCCTCGCCTGGATGGTTTTGAGCGCTGTGGTGAGTCTTTCGACACGGTTATTTCGGCAAACCCAGCCACGTATGTGGGAAGTAGCGAAGCACTGAAAAATGCGCGCACAGCGGCAGAAGATTTTTCCAAAGCCGTGTTTGATCGTATTGAATTTATCAGAATGAACTGAGGAAAATTATGAGTTCCAAAAGAACCACCATCGGCAGAACATTTACTCAGTCATTGCATAAAGACAGTACTGAGGATGAAGGCTATACGCAGCTGTTTACGCTGGCGTCTGGTAAAACGGCGTCCTTTAAATTGGTAAGAGTTGAAGCTGATAACGTAGAAATTGATACTTTTGTTACGCTTGAAACTAACGGGCGTGATCAGTCGGCGCTTACCCCTGAATCTTTAAGAGACATTACCAGAACTCTTAAGCTGCAGCAGTTTTTCCCGGCAATTGGCAGACTCTTACCCCAGGGGACTGAGATCCTCGACGGCTCCCGTCGCAGAGCCGGAGCTATCATTGAGAAAGTGGGTTTAAATGTTCTGGTGACGGAATCGGATATCAGTGCATCCGATGCCCGACAACTCGCTGCCGATTTACAAACCGCTAAGGAGCATAATCTGAGGGAGATAGGCCTGCGCTTACAGATCCTGCGTGAAAATGGTATGACTCAAAAGGAAATTGCTCAATCGGAAATGTTGTCTGAAGCGAAAGTCACACGTGCAATTCAAGCGGCCTCCGTTCCTTCAGAAATGTTAGCTCCCTTCCCCGTACAGTCGGAACTAACCTACCCTGATTTCAAGCTGTTGCTGGATATACACCAGCAACTGATTACGAAGCAAATTCGTGTGGATGATGTGGTTGAAAAAATTAACGAATCAAAAGCTTCTTTGTCTGACGGTTTAGCCGCTGATGAAGTGAAGTCAGCGATAATTCAGCTCTTCAAGTCTGTAACAACCATGATGTTAGAGAACCCTGCTAAACAAAAATCCATAACTACATCCCTTTGGAACTTTGGCGGGAAGGATAAATTTGCCCGGAGAAAAACAAAAGGGCGACTACTCAGCTACGAGTTCAATCGGCTGCCTAAAGAGGTGCAAGATGAACTTGATTTGGTTATCCAAAACACAATACAAAAGCACTTCAAACATTAAAAATTACCCCCTACTCTCTTTGGCGATTTCAGCCTGAAATTCCCAAAGGGATATGATAAGGAATGACAGATCGCTTCTCTGAAATTTAGTCAGTTTCTCCGCAATAATGTAAATAACAATCTATTGATTATTATGTATTAATTTATTTATATTTGTCGAATTTCACTCTGAAATCGCCAAGTTTATCGGGCCATTATTTTTGAACAAAGGGACGATAAAATCGTTGGCGAACATTTCAAATAAATACGAAAAAATAACCCTATTCATCTGGTGAGCGTGGCGGTCAATATCAGCTAAAGAATGGTACAAAAGGAGAGATGACGGTAGGTAGGGTAACACTTCAAAGTATTCGGAACCGAAATTTTGTTATCGGACGTCTTCTCAATAGAAAAAGGAATTGTCTAAAACAAAATCTGGGTCAGCTATTAGTGCTGGTGCATTGCTGTTGCCCTAATCGGTGTTATTTTAGTGAGTGTTGCTGTTGGAAAAGGAATAACAAAGGTAGGGGATTGATTTATCTGACATTAAAAGGGTTTTTGGCAGCAATCAGGATCAGATCACCACATTCCTGATCCTGTAGCGATACCTCGTGGCAAAACAAAACTTCAAAATAACCAACTGGAACGCCTACAACAAAGCTCTCGTCAATCGGGCCTCACTGACATTCTGGTTGGATGAACAGGCC
>NZ_JAEMGT010000045.1:0-20136 GCF_017655185.1 Rahnella sp. ChDrAdgB13
ATATGGCCCTTGCCACACACCCTGATCGAATCCCAAACTATCCGTGTCAAAGGAAAAATAAATGCCAGATATTGGCTGACTAACGACTCGCGTTCTGCCAATCCATTTGCCGAGGATGTCCAACTGCACGCCGATTGCTTCATCGATATCAAATTCGGTAATAAACGCACTCATCGCGTCAGTGACGTCAGACAGCGGACGAGTTATCAGATCAATATGTTCAACGAAAAGCGGCTTTTGGCTGTGGTAGTTGGTAATGAGGTCAGTATATTTACTCATGCCGTCACCGTTATATCGATGTTACTCACATCACACGTAGCAGATTCGCTGTAACCGATTGTGATATTCGCGGCAGCAACCGTCGCCGCGCTTTTGCCAATCTGCAGGCTGGTGATGTCGTAATATCGGCTTTCCCCGCCGCTCACTACGTCGAGATTTGCCGGTGAATAAACCCGGCTTAAAAGAACGTCATCTCCGATTGTCAGCGCATTTATATATGCGGCGATGGCCGTTTTAATATCTTCGCCGATCTGCGTGGTGTAACCCGTAAATGCCTGAAGTGAAATAGCGATATAAACGGGTACTGGTACCGGGCGGTTAAACCCAATTACGTGAGGATTCCCGTATTTATCAGCGACGGTAATTTGCGTGGTGCCATTCGGAGTAACACCCTGCCCTTTTTTCAGCTGTGTCGTTGTCGCGATTTCTGTCGCATCACCGCCGTCAATCACCGCTGTAATTGAGTGAGGCGGTAAGCCGTTTGCATCAACAGCGCCCGTATCGTTCTCATAAAGCTTGTGCCGCGTAACACCGGAGATGTTAGCTATCGCACCATCGAGCGCATCAAACGGTGTAACCGAGGCCAGCGCCACACTCTGCGCCTGTCGGATCCGCAGCGCCGCATCAGTTTCAGCAGCTGTCCCGACGGTGGCCGCACTCGGATTTGTCACTGACACCCACCCGCGCGTCGGCGTGTTGATGATTGTGATAGTTCCTGCCAGAGCAGCAACAGCGCCAGTAGTAGCGCAAGTTGCCGTAACAATCACAGTGCCATCAATGCCGATCACCACCGAAACAGGCAGTGTCCACACAATATTGTTCGCGTCTCTGGCCGAACCGTTTGTGATTTCCAGACCGATAGTGCCGGTGATCAGCAGGTCAACCGTTGAGTTGTTCGCCGGGTCGCGGTAAATCCCATTTATTTTCACGTTGCTGGACAGCCCGTTACCGATACCGGTAGCCGGAGACTGTCCGTTATAGACGGCAATAGCCGTGTTGTTCGCGTCGTGAATTCCCAGTGCATAGAGAGCGATCATCTGCCCGTCTTTACTGTCCGGATCTAAATAGGCGTCAGTGCCATAAATTTGCTGAAAGTAACCGGTTAATGTGGTGAGGATGGTCTGGTAATCAGGTGCACTGATCCCCTGGTCTGTTACCGTCGCCGATAACCCCAGTGTGTCAAGATTGAGAGCCATTATGCCTCGCTTGTTACTGTGGCAGTCCCGTAGATGGTGTCGATGGTCGCCGTAAACGTAACGCGCCTTGTGGTGCTGTTTACGGACGTATCAAAGGAGATAATTGAGCTCACACCCTGCGTCTGCAGAATGTGCTGGCGGATAGCCAGGTTATAAACATCGGGGCTTTGCTTGCCGAGAACGGACTGGATGTAAGGCGTTCCGGCGGTCACATCGAGGAACCACTGACCACGCCAGAGGTTGAACCTCGTTTTAACTGCCTGCGCCACCGTCTCCGGCGAATTAATCAGAAAGGTGTTATCACCCTGACCGAACGTGTAATCACCGTTGGCGTCTTCGCGTCGATATCGCATATCTTTTACCTGCTTACCACCAGCGAACCTGGCCGATGAGATACCCGACTGCGGCAATGAAAATAACCAGCCACAGCATGATGAATTTCCAGTTTGGTAATTGCTTAATCATTAATCGCAACTCCCGTATTAGTTTGCTAAAATCAATCACAGATTCTCCCTTGCCTTTCCCAAGGTGCAGAAAGTAGAAAGCCCCGAACTGTTGGTAGCAGTCGGGGCTTTCGCTTTTTGGCATTCAAAAAACCAGCTCAAGGCTGGCTATCACTTCTGGGTATTCTTTACACCGGTTTTCCTGTCTGACCGCTGCCCGTCTGCACGCCACTGTGGACGTGGTTCTGCACGCTCTTACCGCCAGCCGTAACGTCATTGGTCACGGTGATTGGCCCCAGCATCGTTGCGCTGCCGCCGCTTTCACCCATGCCTTGGCTGAGTGTGCCGTTTATCGTTACCGCGCCGTTCAGGATTATGGTAGGTGATGTAATTTCTGTACCGCCCTGCGCGTTGGCCACCAGTTTGCCGGGAGTGGTTACGGTGATGTTATGCTCGGCGGCAACTTCAATGAATGCAGCCCCATCATCGGTACGCAGCTGCGCGGCGCTGGTGCTAATGCCGCTGATTTTTTGCGCCTGAGACTGCGGGCCGACAATGGCGAAAGCATCCGATAAATCGTGCTGACGCGTATCCACTGGCTCCTGCACGCCGCCACTCTGCCACCAGAAGTCGATACAACGATCGGCAAAAATGACCAGACATTCGTCACCGGCTTTAACCGGGAACGTCAAAGTGACCCCGCCGCCGCGCGGAAAGATAACGGGGACATCAGATAGCAGAGGTAACGGCGCAGATTGCTCGTTCCCTGAACTATCTGTTTGCGTGCCGCTAATGGCTGGCTGAACAACGCAGGTCACCGTATCCGGATCGAACGACTGGATAATTCCCGGCATAGCAACACGTAAACCGGATGAAATGGCTTTGGTCAGGGCGGCGTCGAGGTGTTCGCGATCGCCAACCTGAGAATCAAGAGATACGGGCATGTGTTTCTCCGGGCAATAAAAAACCCGCTCAGTGGCGGGTTGATGTATGTTTTCGTTTTCTTATTGACAGTACGTTGTACCGGTATTCGTCGTATAACACTCGCGATGAACCTGACTATTACCCTCGCGCCCGGTCTTAACCGTTGTTCCGGTGCCGGTGGTAAAAGACTGCGTGTCTACACTCCGCCCTGCGCTATCCGTACCCGTACAATAAGTTGTGCCGGTAACCGTCTTAGTGCAGGTGACGGAGGCAATGGCTGGGCAGGCAAAGGCGATAAGAACAAAAACAAGCTTTTTCATGATATCGGCGTAGTGAGTGCAATGGTTGACTGAGAAAGTTTATCTCTTCCCCCCTTCGCCAGACAGAGCAAATCCATGTACCACGACTGCCCGCGAGTATCACCAGTATAGTTAATAGCGCCGACAAAGTAATCACCATCGAGATTTATCGCAGCTAATTGGCCGTCACCGGGTACGCCATTAACGTACACATTACCGTCAGATGTGCTTTCGCCCAGCACGCCCGGCGACATGCCTATCTGCTCGTTCGAGAGACTGGCACGGTATACCGAAGCCTGATCTAACCGGATAAGACCACCCAGTTTAATGTTTGGGTTTATCAGGCAACGAACATTGATACCGGCCCCCATGGTCTGCTGTGGCATACCGATCAGCCCGGTGTTCGCATTGAGAACGATGGTGTAATCCAAATATCTTGTTTCTGGCACAATGTGCACCTGGTTGTTTTCATACCACCAGTTTGCATCACATTTTTCAGCTATATCATTCATTGTGTCGGAGGTGTTGCCGACGATGACTTTTGCCCGCGGAAATACCGTTTTTGGCATATCGGGGACGACGCCTGTGGTGATCCCGAAAGGTGAATAGGTTTTCATGGCTGCCCGAAATACGGCATCATACGTCCAGCCCGCGGCAATTGTGGTACGCATCCCGGCGTACATGTGCCCGTTCCAGCTATCAATCGACTGAATCAGTAACCAGGTATCGGTAATATTGTCCTTACCCGCCACGGTGAACCGTATTTCACCATTAAAAATCATGCCGATATTCTGATCGGGATAATTCCCTGCGTCATCCACATTGCCATCGTATCCGGCAATAACACGAATTCGCCCGAATTCTTTCTTTTTTATCCGGTTCTGCGTTTCCTGAGACAAGTTGTAAATTTTGAAATTGCCAACAAAGCCGTTAAAGATGGTGGCTGGCATTTTTTGAATATCGAACGTCACTTTTAAGTCAGAGAGCACGATCCCGTTTCCGTTGTCGTCCAGAAGCTCTATCTCAAAGTGACGCATCCAGTTCTCAGACATTATGACTCCGTAACCGCATAAAGATGGCTCGTTGTACCGAGGCCGGTTTGAGTGGGATACTCTACGCCAGGTTCATCGCACCCGACCGCCAGACTGAACCCAAGGCCGAGAAAGGAGTATTGCGCCAGCAGGTCTACGCCCGTGACCAGGGGAATGCCGGTGATGATGGCGGTATCGCTGCTATTGAGCAGGTCAAGCACCCACCCCATAGCATCCCGCCAGACCAATTTCATCGTTAATACGTTTCCGTTCAACGTGATGCTAAACGTCTGGTTATCAGCTGATAGCGGAATTTCTGTGATGACCATTTATCCCCCGAAAAGACTGCTGAGAATGGACTGACTTACAGGTTTCGGCGTTTTTACACCGGTGTTCTGCGTCGCGCTGGTATTCACTCCCTGCGTCATGTTCTCTTTACCGGCACTGGTGATCACCTGCGTTTGCGTGGTGATCACCTCCCTGAGAGTAAGCGTTGCCATCAGGACGTTTTCGCTGGTCCGGTCAGTAGTGACATCCAGAACGCGGATCAGCATGTTGGTATACAGCCGTTTGCCCGTCACCACATCAAAGGGTTTTCGGGAGCGTTGAAGCGCAAGCAATTCCTCGTACATTTCCTTTGGGCTTTTCCCCAGCGTCAGACCTAGCCCTGAGGTGTCAGTGAAATCCAGCACAGAACCACCACCGGAAAAGCCTGTTTCCATCACAACTTCAGAGGGCCTGCGGAATGCATGTTCCGCGATAAATCCGGCACCGTCTGCGCTTGCACCGCCCGTGGTGGAGGTCGGCACCTCAACAGGATGTTCCGTGATTTCCAGCGTATCGCTGTGTTTCTCTGTAATCACCACGTCAGGAATAATTAACCCTATCTGGCGGGAACGCTGGCTGAATAAAACTGAAAGGATATCCATCAGCTGTTACCTCGCCTGAGCTGCTGTGTGTTTCTGGAATTTACGGAGTTTTGCTTATCAGCGACGATATTCCCTGCTTCACGCGGGTCGCTTACGCCGGATATATAAATATTGGTTTCGTTTTGCTGATTCATGCCATGCCCCGGCATGTTGCTGAGCACCTTCGGCACGTAGTTTCGTGTTTCCTGCGGCATCAGCCCCATTCCATATTTCTGGACGTTGCCAACCCCCCAGTTGTATGAAGCCAGCGTTTTCTCCAGATCACCGCCGTTCATTTTCATCAACTGGCTGAGGTATTTTGCGGCCGCCTGCGCTGATTTAACCGGGTCAAACACATCGTTGCCGCTCAGGCCCATATCGCGCGCAGTTGGATCCATAAACTGGAACAAGCCTTTTGCGCCAGCGCCAGATTGCGCCAACGGGTTACCTGCTGACTCAGTAATAGCTACACTTTTCAGCAGGCCAGCAGGCAGCTGGTAAAGCCCCTCAAGCTTGTTCAGGGTTGGTTCAAGCAAGTTGAGAAGCTTTGAGCCTGACTCGGTAGCGCGCGGGCGACGTACTGACTGGGCATGCTGTTCAGGCTCACTATCTTCAGGCGTGGTACCGCTGAAGAAGTTTTGCATGTCTTCTGTATCTTTGTCGGACATGATGTGAGCTTTACGCAGAAGCCGCCAGAACGGGCTGTTCGCCAGCTTACGACCGAACTCATCAAAGAAACCGTTGAACTTGAGGTTTACATAATTGATGGCGTCGGTAATGGCTTTAGACCAATCACCTTTCATGAAATCAGAAAGGCTCTTTAGTGTGTCCTTCCAGGTAATCGTGCCGTTATTCAGGTCGTTTAGCTTATCGGTGAACCAGTCCAGCCCTTTTTTAGCCGCTTCAATACCCGGTTGCCATTCCTCCCAGTCGACCAGGCTTTTCCCGCCCTCTTTCCACGTTTTGTAATCGTCGTATAGGGCTATCAGGGCAAGCCCTAGCGCGGTTATCAGTCCAATAGGTGAAGCAAGGAACGCACTGTTAAGAACGCGCCAAGCCACAATAAGCGCACCGAACGTTTCAATCAGCTGCTGCGTGCCTTTATCGAGGCTATTCCACCACTCCCGGATATCTCCCGCGGCCTGAATCAGCCGGAACACGACGCGCCCAATAACATCAGCGAGCCATAGCAGGCCTTTAACACCCCGCGTTATGGTGCTTTCAATTTTTGGGAAGTTGTCGAGAATTTGCTTACGCAGCTTATCGATAGAACCGGCCAGACCATCCGCCAGGTTAGAGCCGATTTTGTCCCGCGCCATACCCGCCATCGCGCCGAAATCGCGCAGCGACGTCATAAAGCGGTTTGAGCCAATGGCAGCCTGATCGGCATTAAAACCGATGGCTTTCGACATGGCCGAGTATTCAGCGGTAAAACCGGACATGCCGCGGCGCATTGCCATCAGCGTGTTTTCATCAATACCCAGCATCTGCGCGTACTGATTTGCCCGGTAATAAGGCATGCTCTTCAGCTTGTCACCGACGCCCGAGAACACGGAAGCCATGTCCTTCATGTTGCCTTTGGCGTCTCGCGTCTGCACACCCAGCCGGTTAAGAAAGCCTTCAGCGCCCGGATTGTTACGCATGAACCGGGACAGGCTTTCCAGCGAACTCTGCGCCGCTTCGGCGTTCGAACCCGTTTGTGAGGCTGCGTACCCCAGCGCCTTAATGCCCGCCACGCTGGCGCCAGTGCGCTGTGATGCCCAATAAAGGTTATCCAACCCGCTGGCAATCTTCGCCGTAAAGGCTGTCACCGTCAGCGCTGCGCCTTCAACAACAGCCGCCATTTTGAACACGTTGGCCGTCACGCCAGCGATCACAGCATCGAACTTTTTAGCGCCAGCGTCATCAACAGCAAAACCGAGACTGACCAGAAAGTCTTTAATAGTTTCAGCGTCCATCGTTATCTGCTCTCCACTTCGCAATCCGCGCTTCGTTATCAGCTTTCAGGCCAAGCCAGTCATTCATGCGGGCGATATCAGCCAGATCGACAGAACCATCCAGCAGCTTGCCATAGCTGATATACCCGGCATCAACCGGGTTCATCAGATAGTCCTCGCCGTCAGGAAGGCTGTCGAGCATCAGACCTGCTGCGCTGCTTCCGGCGTCTCGCTGCCGGGGAGTTCTCGCAAAAAATTTCCCAGACTGTCGCCTACCACGCGACCGACAATTTGCAGCATCTCCAGCATGTCGATGTCGTCAAAGGCGATGGCATCACCCTGCAACACTGGCACCCAGCTTTTTTGATGCTGTCGTGACACGACTGCCAGGCAGGGGAAGATCACCGCGTTAGCGTCGGCGTCGCTTAAGTCAGACAGCGACTGCGCAATTCTCGGCAGCACTTTCTCCATAATGCTGACAGAGTCGCCCTTTGCTGCCAGCCCTTTGATTGCCTGAAACTCTGAAAGCATTCCGGACAGCACAGGCAGCAGCTTACGGGAAACTTTGAACTGGTCAAACACGCTCAGCTTGGCAACTTTGTAGGTATTACCCTTGATGTCGAATTCCATCTATTAAAACTCCCCAAACAGTGAATCAATTTTGATGCAGTCAAATACCCAGGCAACGGTCGCGCCATCTTCGGCGTTGGCAAAATCAGGCACTTTTTGAAATGCCCCGCCCCGCGCCGTCACCAGATCGCCGGAAACGGAATTTCGCACAACGAACACGTTGTTGCCCCACAGCGCAGAGGACAGGCTTTGCGCGTTGTAAGCGATGGAGAGCTTTTTATTTTGAGGGGAAGTCTTCAAAAGATTGACGGTGATCGTGCCAGACTTGCCGCCGTGCAGGCTGTGCATGCCCTCGCCATCCGCACCAATGGTCATGGTGTTTTTGGCTTCGGCCATCGTGACCGTAATACCTTCCTTCGCGTTCGCAGAACCAGAGCCGAGGTCAATGATCCCCGTTGGCCCGGTCATTGAGCACGACACATCAAGAAACGAGTAGGTATGTCCCATGATTTTTCCTTAGCGAACGACGTTGATTAATACGTCAGCGAAATGAATGGCGCCGGCCAGTTTGCAGGCCACCTGTACGGGTACGGATTTTCGCGCCTCACGGTCTGACTGCGCCTGAGAAGAGATGGCGGCCATGTAGACGTAATAGCCCTTAGTCAGCGTGTCGCCCGGACTGACCTGCCCGATTGGACCGCCATTCCAGACGCCCGGCGCGACCAGGCCGTTAGTGACCGCTTGCCCCATCGACTGCTCAACATTGGTCATGATGCGCGTGTTACCGGCGTCCGTTTGCGGGATTTTGGTCGTCGAGGTGTAGAGCAGGTTGTACAGATTGGTCTGGACGTAGTTTTGTAACCAGTCGAGGCCGTGACGTTCGTCGAAGAAATCGCCGTTTGCCATCACACCCTGCTGGATGATTGCCGTGTCATTCGCGTAGTAGACGAAGACGTTGGCGTTTTTACCGTCAATGGCCGCTGCCTGAGAACTGGTCAGCGTTTCGTAGGTTACGGTCGGCTCCTGCTTGAATTTCAGCGTGATGGTGGTGTTGTTACCGCTAAAATTGACGGTGAACGCGCGACCGAACGCAGAGAGTGCGGCATATTTGCTGGAAGACGAGTACTGAACGAATGAACGGCTATAGCTGCCGGTTTTCAGCTTGGTTGCCAGATCGGTGGTCACCGATGCAACGGCTGTGTCCGGATCCTGCGTCGTCACGGCCAGAACGCGGCTGACGCTGGCGGATTCGATGGCCGTTGCGACAGAAATCATGTCCGCGTCAGCAATCTCATCGCCGTCAGCAATGCCAATTCCGTACCAACTGCTGTATTGCAGCACGGCGTTAACGGCCTGAAGCAGTGTTTCAACGGTACCGCTTTCGCCTGTTGCCAGCGTCTTAGCCCATCGGCCAACATAAACCTCAGTAGGCGCTGGCGATTGGGAGAAAAATACCGTAGCAGCTTTGTACTCTTCACTGTCAACGCCAAAGTCCGTGCCGATATCCTCTGCGGCGCTGTACAACCGGATACGCTCAGTCATTGGAATGACCTCGGAGGAACCGAGAATAAGCAGAGCGCCAAAATTGCGCCCCGTTGCCGCCGTCGGTGACATGATGATGTCAACGTTGACGACATTAGAAACTGGTAAGCCCTGTGGCATGATTTAATCTCCGAAAAAGGAAACGGGTACAGAAAGGATGGATTTGATACCGTAGGTGCGAACGAGTTTGCGACGAAGTTGAATAATCATGTCGTAGCGCCTCACCCACTGGTTGTTGATTAGTTCAGGTGCCGAGGTGAGCTTGGTGTATGCCCCCAGAGACAGGCCAAGCACGTTGAGCTGCGCGTTATTCTGGGAAACCTTCAGGCCATCGCGAAACTGTGAGCTGATGCCCTGGCTGCCAGGGCCGTAGAACGAAGCCATGCATTCGATTTGTTCATGCTTCCACATTTCGGCAGAATCATCGGTCTGGTTTTGAAAGGCCGGGTTAGCGTCATCCGAAATATCGATGATCCCAAAGGCGCACCAGTTTGTATCCTGTGGTAGTTGCGGCGGTTGAACAGGCGTCCAGCGCGGTCGGACGTAACCCTCTGGAAGCCCAGTCAAGCCAAGGATCCATTCACTGAGACTTCTCTCAAGAACCTCGTCATCGTCGGGTAAAGCACCTGTAGGCGTAAGCCAGGTTGCCGTAGTGGTGTCATTACCCATTCGGCGTCCCTCCATCAAACGGCAGCAGTTCGCAGTGCGCCTGAACGAAACCCGCGCCGAAAGCCGTGTACGGGTCAACGAATGTCACGCGATAATCACGATTCTGATAGGTCACAATGTCCGCATCGCGGCCGGTTTGCCCCTGCGTGAGCCGCTCGGTGGTAACAATAAGAATTGCCCCGGTCACCACTTGCCCCTCCTGCATACGGCGTGCTTCGAGCGAGCGGTCAACTGTAACGACTCCAGTAAACGTTGTGCTCGTTGGGGTGTTTGCTGCGAATCCCTGTCGATCCACAGTTTGGATATTGCGGGTTACTACCAGAGAGAAATCAGCGAAGTCCGGATCGGACAAAATTTCAGTTACATCAAGATTTGGCATTTTTATCCCTCACGACATAGGTTATGGCGCGCCGGTACTGGCCTTCATCAATCAGCGGCCTAGCGTTGGCGTTGTCTGCTGCATTTCCGGCTGCGCGGCTGGCAAGCTCTTTTGCTGCGCCTTTTCTCCCGCGTCTCGCCCTTGCAGACAACGTGCTTTCAGCCAGTGGGGTAAATCCGGTGATGGTCATGTACCGCTTAACGCCCTGTGCAGCGATAATGCCCGCTGAATTTAAGGCACGATCCGCGGCAGCGGCGTTCCCTTCAAGCGTGGCAACAGCCGCCGCCTTGAGTTTCTCTATTGTCTGGGACTGAACGGACTGGACACCGGGCTTGAGGTGGGGACGCGCCGGGATATTTTGAGCGGGCGATCCCTTCTCGTTTATGTACCCGATCCCGGCATTACCAAACGGAACATCTTCACGCTGGCTATCTTCTGCGGGGATACCAACCAGCACATCTTTTTTGCTGATAGCCCGCAGCGCATCAAAGATGGCTTGCGTGTTGTCAGCCCGAACAGTAACGCCGCTCTTCATAGCTGCCGCCCCCCGGCACCGAACATCGTTATCAGTTGGTAAAACTCAGCGCCGTACCGGGTGTTGTTCCAGAAACCTGCGTCAGGGTTTAATGTCGCGCCAGTGTCATAACTGACGCTGACCTTATCCACTGATTTTGAGGACTGGACACCGTTGGTAGAACCGCCGGGGCCACCTACAAGCATTGCCCGACTATCCGCAGCCCATAGCGTCATGTAGTGAGCAACGAATAACTCAGCGAAATACGGGAAAAGTTCTTTTCCTGTGAGCTTTTCACTCAGCAGCACGTCAGCCAGATTCAGGCGGAACTGGACTTGTGCATCAGGGTATTTAGCGGGGTCAGCAAACTGAGGGAAATCGCGGCGGAAATCACTTACCGTTGGAAGGCTTTGATTCTTTGGCATCGTTCGCCCCATTACCGCCAGCTTGTGCAGCGGTCAATTGCGATTGCAGGCTGTCGTTTTGTTCCTGCAGCTGCGTCAGCCCCGCTTTAAGATCGGCAATAAGCGTATCTTTATCGGTGATCTGCGATTGCAGGCTGTCGATAAGCTCCTGCTGGTCAGTCGATTCGTTTACGCTGCCCTCACCCAGCTCTGCGTGTTCCTGCGTAAACCAGTGATTAGCGACCGTTTCCGACACTGTGTAACGCCCTTTGCCGAACTCTTTGACTGAGCTGTCACCCAAAGTCAGTTTGAACGGCGTGTGAACGTGGATTAAAACCAGTTTTTCTTTAGCTGCCATTTTACTAAATCCTTTAGGCCCCTCGCAGGGCCGTTCTGGTTATCAGATGCCGTCCACGTAAGACAGGGTTTCTTTGTATACGGGCTCAATTGCACCGAGCTTGCCGTAATACGTTACGATCTGGTAAATGCCGCGATACTGCACAGGGATGCTTTGCAGTGGTACGAGCGGGAAGCGGACATACTTCTTATCGTTGGTGTAAGCAACCATGCGGTCTTTACCACCGACACCACGCCCCTTCAGCCACTTGACCGCACGGATATTCAGAGGAATACCGTTCTGGTGATAGCTGATGGTGTTGGTCTGCAAGTAAGTCAGCAATGACTGGTTACCGGCGGAGGAAACGATGGTGCTCGCCAGCAGAGAGAATTGCTCTGGTGGGATCAGGAGGTCTTGAGGGACGACCGAATAACCGGAGGCAGCCCAGGCAGCATCCAATACAGAGTTAATGCTCTGGCGGATTTCGTCCGGTGTTGATGTTGCCCATGTTTTGGCAGCATTATTCAGTGCTACACCGTTCAGGTTCACCAGACCTTTCAGACCAAGTGAAGCATCGCCCACATAGACTTGCTCATCGGTATCCATGTTCCATTTGAGCTGCATCCCATCGTATTTTTGAACATCAATAGGGCGCCCGACCTGCTGAGCTGCTTGCAACTCAATGACTGTCCAGCCCAGCTCCATACCCCAGAGGTTTACTGGGTTACCGTCTCGGTCGATATCGACGTTCACACCTGCAATCGCAGTCGAGTCCTGACCAATCCAGTTTTTACCGTTTGGATTAGCGCCAGAGCCCGCCGCGGCAAATGAGGTGTTTGTCCAACTGGAAATGGTATCAGCAATAGACACGTCTTCACGCAGTTGGATGTCCCGGCCCCACGTATAGCCCACTAAAGGCAGATTGAGTGTCTGGTCGAGACGCTCCAATTCGCCGATTAGAAAGGCACCTGAACCGTCTACAGTTGCCTGATCGAAAGTAATCATTCGTTTGTTCCTTAAATTTTCCAGGAGATTTCAGCGTTGCCCTGAGCATCGCCAGCACCGGTGAATTCCGCGTTCGGCAGCACCACGTTTTTGCCGTTTACAGAAGTGGACATAACGCCACCCAGCGGCACATCAATGGTCGAATCGAGGGAGACAACCACATACACCGGCGCACCTTTTGTAATCGTGCTGGCGTCGAAGCTGGAGCCCAGATTCACGCTCATATAGCCGCGCTTCAGAGCATCGCCTGAGAAGTTTTTGTCAGAACCGACCTGACGAACCATGTCTGGCGTTGAGGTGGTTGGGTATGGACGGACGTAAAAACCCTTCACCTTGTCAATGGTGTCGCCATCAGCCAGTGGAACGAAATGACCGTCTGTGTCGTACTTACCCGCCAGGCCATAAGCAACAAAGGCGTTAGCAGAGTTCAGGATCACAGGCTCGGTCGTTAAATCCTGAGGACGTGAAATAGCCCCGGCAATGCCTACCGGCATCCGTAAGAGATATGCAGTCATCGTTAATTATCCTTTGCGGTTAGCCCAGAATTCGGCGTTAGCTTTGTTGATATCGGAAATGCTTGGTGTGCCAATTGGACGCTGAGCATCACCAGTATGGGTGCGGGTGTTGCGACCTTTCGCCAGTTCAGACACGGCAGTAAATGCCATATCAACCGACTGTTTTGGCAGCTTGCGAATGTCAGCATCGCCGACAATTTGGCGAACTAATGCTTTATCAGCAGCGGCCAGCACTTCGCGCTTAAAGGCAGTCGGTTTAACTTTGCGGCTCAGATCAATACCAGGCACGATGACATCAGCACGGTAAGCAGAGTCGCCGGTGATGGTCGTGAGGTCTTCCTCTTCATCGCCAGTAAGCTCTTTATTTTTCCCGTCATCACCTGAATCAGTCGTTTTTCCCTCCAACTTGTCCAGGCGCATCAGAATTGCTTTTGCCCAGTCGGGAACATCTTCAGCATTGTCGCCCGTCTTCAAACCGCCCAACTCCGGATCCTTATCCGGAAGAGGCTGTTGTGGAGACAGGTTAATATTGAGATTCACACCCTGTGGAAGGTCTGCATTATCACCCGTCAATGAGGCTGGCGCTGATTCCGCCAGTTCATTCAAGGTGTCCGAATCGCCGGTTTTGATTGCACGCTGCATACGCGTCCACCAGCTTTGTTTCTGTGTTGTTGCCATCGTGTCTTTATCTCCAATTGCGCAACGTAAACCGGCTCTGCCTTTGGGGACAAAAGCCACATGATTTCCTGTGATATCTACCTGTTCAGCTTTCCCAGGCTCGGTTTGTTCATACTCTGCGTCGTAGCCGCATGACACTTCCCGCAATCCATCTTCAATAAGCTGAATGGCGTACTCGTCCTTGACGATCAGGTCAGCCAGAACTAAATCAGCCTGGTTACCTGTGCCCTGACGAATGTTTTGCAGGTGTCCCATTGCCAGCTCACGCCAGTTCGTGGGGTTTACAAATTGAATGTTTCCTTCGGCATCTTCTGGATGAAGAATGGTTACGCTCATCCCTTCAAAGGAAGCGAGGGTTGCCGGATGGAATACCTGCTCAGGTGATCGGTTAACGACAATCTCACCCGCTGCATCAGGCGTTAATTTTGGTAAGTCCTGAGCGCTGTATAGCTGCTTGCCCGTTCTGGCTATCGGTACGTCTTTACACAACAACGAACTGTCGGCCAGCAGATAACGGGTCTCGCCTAATCGGCTTTCAAAGAAATATTTCATTATTCACCTGCTGGAACGCGGGCATAAAAAAAGGCCGCCGATTGGCAGCCTGGTTAAAAGTATTAATTGTCGCGATAACGCCCTATTTAACATAAGGGTCATTTAGCGCCCTGCGAGATAGACACTCGTTCAAATAACGTAGCGTAAGGGGTAAAACTGGGCATCAAATCGCAATAAACAGCAACTTTCCGAACACAACATTTTTGCAACAAATCACGACTATTGATGTTCAGCCAGAACAGAGAACCAACACGACATTTTCATGTGTTTTCTCATAATTATGCTGCGACACGAATCGCCTTCCCTCTCGATGTTGAGATACGCATGCCATCGAGCGTGCGCTGCTGGCCGTTACTGCGCAAAGCCGCAACATTTGAGTGAGGGAATACAACCTCACAGTAGCACCGGCAATTGGGTAGTGCGCCAGCATGCCCCGCCATACCGTCGAGCGTCGGCGGGTTATCCCAGCGAACAAACACCCCTTCCATTTTGGCGTGTGATTCACGCACATCACCATCATCAGAAGTGCGCCAGATGTAACCAATAGAGCCAATTGAAAGCGCTCTGGCTTGTGTCAGCGCCGTTGATGCACGGCCTATTTCAGTCCGGGCAATCAGATTGGCGCGAGACTTGGCAACATCACCCGACGCGGCAATTTCCTTCGCAAAGGGTTCAGCGCGGCCACCGGTGACCACCGCTTCGATAGCCTTGTTCTGAATATCATAAATGCGGTCAGCGGCTTCGAGAGGCAACGACTTGATGTATTTGATCTGCTCGGCAACGATGGATTTCATCACCTGTCCCACAGGGGCGTTATCAACCATATTCCGCAATTCAGAGCCAATTGCCTTGCTGTATTCCCGCCACTGCTTTTCATTTTGCCGTGTCACGTCGATTGTAAAGCTTTCCGCTACTTTGGTTGCCCACGGCGTGATGATTTCGCTGTAGCGTTCCAGCGCATCCATGATCTCGGTTACGCTATCGTTTGAACCATCGTATCGGCCATTTACGATGTCCCCCACGGCTCGCGCTATCTGCCGTAGGCTCGTTCGATATCGGGTCTCCGCTTGGCGACTCCGGTGGTTTGTTGTTAAGTTCGCCGATGCCTGGCGGCGGGGTGTCTTCCGCATTCTCAATATCCTCATCGGTGATTGATGCGCCAATGCCCGTTATATCAGAAGTTTCGCGTAGGTCAGTCATGGCGGCCTTTTGCGTCATTATGCCGTCGGCCATCGCCGTACTCAGCGCGGTGGTTGTGTTCACGGCAACCGTTGAGCGATCGACATCTGACATTTGCCAGAGCGGATTAAATTCAAAAGTGAAATCATCCGGCAGCGGCTTACCGAGTTCCGAACGGTACATGATATCGAGTAGGCGACGCATTGGTTGACGCATGCGCCTCTCCTGCAGTGAACTGACCCGGTCGTAATAATTGGCAAGGTCAGCGTCCCCCGTTGAGAAACCCTTCGGCGACTGCCCGAATAAGCGCACCAGCGGGATACCCACAGCACCGCTTATCTGTTCAGCAAACTGAGAGATCACATCATCCAAGCCACTAAAACTGTACTGGTGGGTCTCGAATTTATCTTCAGTATCCATAAGCGTCATACCTTCGTTGCTCTGGAACTGACGGATCAGGTCGATGTTCTTCAGCAGTGCATCGTATGCAGGGCCGCCCAATGCAATTAACTCACGGAGCTTTTTCACGCCATAAGTGCGCAGATGCGCTTTATAGACCAACTGAGCTGCGCCCACAGTGGCGCTATCAAAAGCGGTTAGCCTGTCCCAGATGCGTTCTACGACCGACATTCCCCACTCATTTTCGGTCATCTTCTGCTGATAGGGCAGCGTCACGCCGTCGAAGCGGATTAGGCGGCTGTGATGAATGCGCCATGCCGGTATGCCGGTGGCAGTTGTCACAACGTCGTAAAATTCAGGCTTGCCGAGGTCTGGCCCCATCTCTTTGATGCGTCGCGTCAGCACCGGGTTAATCATCCAGCGGTCGAGTGGAAGGATCCCTTTAAACTTGCCTTCGCCAATGGTCTCCAGCCGTAGCGGCGTGAACGGTGCCTGCCCTTCAATCATGATGAAGCCGACCGCGCCGCCGTAAAGGCGTGACCATTTGAGCGTGTCGTTCAATGCATCCCAGATCTGAAGCTCGTCGAGCTGCGACTCAATAACGCCGCGGTCTTTCGCATCGATTTCCGAAGTGATGCGAATGCCCTTACGGGTCATGTCGTCGGGAATGGCATCGACTGCCTCACCGATGACCCACGACGAGCGATACGACCATTCAATCGTTAAACGATTACGGCTAGTGAAATTCGGGCGGTACGTTGATGCTGAGTGTTGATTGGGTGTCTGCATTCCCACCCGGGCAGCAAAGTTTTCATAACCATCGGCGGTAGCCTGAGCAGTTCGCTTTCCGGCTGGTTTGTTTCGTGCCATCAGGCCTGTCTCCCTAGCAGCTCCCAGATATTCAGGGCTGAATTCATTGGCGCGTAATTAATCATCACCGAGTCAGCCAAGTTCGGCGACTTGGTGCCGTCTGGCTGTTTGTCCACGTCGATTTTCCCCACGCCATTAATGGAGTAGGTTGACTGTGAGAGTTCAATGATGAGTTTGTCTTTGTTCTCCATTTTGCTGCTGATGGAGATGATCTCGTCGGGGTTGAATGGCATACCCTCAACAACGGCGCGATAAGTGTTTTGAAAAAGCTTGCGTAAATGCCACCAACTTTGAGGCTTAGCCCGGGCAAAGAAATCTTTGTTCAAGCGAGCTGCTTGTCCGTTGTCGCCGCGCACGGCTTCATCCTCTGGGTCGAACACCCCGCCACTTCCGCGAAACGGTGTGGCAAGAATTGTCGGTCGCCGGGCTGATTTGCGCAGTTCGTTGATCGCCCGTGCATCCCCACGCACACCCGCACCCAAGCCGTCTTCGTCAAAGCGAAATTCGTCCAGCCTGTCCTCTTCGCAGTAACCGAACACTTTCTCAACTGACTGGTAAATGTCGCTGCCGACGCCGGACCACTCTCTGACGTTCTCGAGCAGGAAACCATGACGAGTGGAAAAGGCGTTTTTGTCTTTGCCTTCATCCGCAACGTCCATCGCGCCCTGACGTTTACCTGTTGGCTGAATACCGAGTTTAATGTGAGCATCTACGGCAGCCTGAACCCAGTCAGAAGGGATCAGGACACCTTCAGCGGATGCGCTGTAGTTCAGGTCAAGTTCCTGAGCCACCAGCACCGGGTTATCAATCTTCTCGCACTCCTTGCGATACCACTCATCATCCTTTCTCGGGTCGCTGCGCCAGTGGAACGTGAACACGGGAATTTTCCCGCCATGCCGCTTCTGGGCGAATGGGTTCGCCATGCCGTTGACTGATGATAGGTCAATACGACAGCGCGTTGTCTGAGAGAGAGCGGCATCAATTAGCAGTGGCCTTTGCAAAAAAGCTGACTCATCGACCAGATAAAGCGTCGTTCTGTCACCACGGCCTATGTTATCGCCAGCTTCGCCCTTGATAACCGCACCAGTCTCTGGAAACTCAACGCGCATGTAAGGTGCGTGTTTTTTGTCGTTCCAACTACCGCGAAACTCGACCGGTAGCGTTTCTACAAATTTACGCGCTTTCCAGAACAGAGCCTTTGGGTCACCGGTGCTATCGACGTACTCCTCTTTTCGGGAGCCAAAGCCGATTACCATTTCTTTATTGAACAAGCACAGAGAGCAAGCCATTCCTACGGCAGTCCAGCTCAAACCCATTTCACGGCTTTTTTCGGTTATGCCGTTTTCCATTTTCTCGCGGCGGTCCATTATCCAGTGGATCCACTCTTCCTGTTTCGGGAAAAGCAGAAAGGGAATGGTGACCGGTAGGCCATAGTCGATATTTCGAGGGTCGGTGGTCATACCCCAATCGATAATGAATTGCGCCGGGTTAGTCCGATAAAAGGCTTTTAACGCGGGTAATGTTTCTGGGTTAGCCCGAATGCGTTGCAACCTCTCCATGCGCCATTCGAACACCTGGTTGTAATCCGGGTTTTTAAAGTCGAACGGGAACGGAATAGGCATTGAAAGCTACTCTGGATAATTGAGGGAAAAAGTGGGCTATTTAACATAATGGACGTTACCCGCCCCACGCTAAGAGCACTCATCACTGAATTCAGGCAAGAGCTCTATTTATCAGGGTTTTCATGGGGGAACGGGACAAAATAGACTGCATAAACAGTGCATAAAAGGCACCTCAAAATGCATAGAGTTTTTATGCTTCGAAGCGTCTATTTCGCACTGTTAACCCATTAATTTGCGGTACGCTTCGGCGGCTTCGTCAGCGGTAAGATTGGTTGTCTGAATTGCTCCGCCATTCGGCCCGCTAAGTTCAGTTTTCTTCGGTGCTTCCCAGCCGCGCATTTCTGCCAGTTGTTTAATGGCTGCTTTCGGATCATGAAGTTTTATCTTCAGCCCATCCTTCCCAGCCGTAAGCTCAGAGATTGCAGCCATCTGTTCGGGCTTCAATTCGTTGGCATTTTTGAATGACCAGACGGACTGAGTAACGGGATTGCCGTCATCATCCTTACCAACAACCTGAGTGCCGAACGTTGCCAGGTCAGCAATGGACGTTCGCCCCATCACGCTGAGGCGCTCCATCGCTTCTTCGTACGTCATGATGGCTTCGTTGACAGCTTCGTACTGAACGGACTTCAGGAAGGCCTGAACGTTATCAAATGTTTTCATTCGGCTGGCTTGGGCCCGCGCCGTATCATCCGTCTTTGCCTTTCCGCCTGATGCTTTGTACGCCTCGGTCTGATTCTTTCCTTCCAGCAAATTGGTAACGAATCTCTGCTGTAGTTTCGTCAGGGCATCGAAAAGCGCCTTTTGTTCTTCTGTCAGCGTCATTTCGACTCCTTGATTCCTACTTAATGAATGTAACCTTCGTGGTTATCAGTCGGCGGATTAATCTTGCGGCTTCACGTTCCATATCTGCGATGGTTTCTGGCGTTGCCGCTTTGTGGCGATATTTACGCTCAATCTCTACCAGAACAGCATTCGCTTCAATGTTCTGTGGGTGGATTATTTCAACGTTAAGGCGAGACATTGCTATTCCCCATCCATTATTGGTGTAATTAAATAATGCTTAATCTCAGACGTAGAGATAGATATTTCTCCCCCTCCATCTAGAGATATTGTGAGAAAACCATTATCAAGTGTAGGACTACGTTTAACCTTAAGGGCGTTACTTGCATAAGGGCCGGGTCGAACAAGCACTTCGAAATGGCTTATAATATTTGATTTTTTTAATACACCTATGTCGTTTGCCGTATAACTAGTTACCTGGTGTTTATCGTACGATCCAATCCCTATAGTTTTCCCAACCCTCTCAATCGCCGACTTTTCCGATACCTCTGCAATCTTAAGTGCTGCTCTCAGGCATTTTGCAGCTGCAACCTCAGGAAGAAGCCCGTACCAGTTATCTCGATATACTGAGTAATTCAGAATATCTTTTCCGTTACAGTCCTTGATGCTCACAATTGCGTCGTCTGGATGGCTCATTTAGGGTTTCCCGCTGGTTGGTTATGTATAAACACCGGCAACCGATGATTCATTGTTTTTATTCTGTTAAAGGCACTCATTGAATGCCTTTTGCAGAATTTTATAAATACTTCTTAGCCAGTTCTTTCAGCTCGTCTTTTGCAGCTTCGCCCAGCTGAGTCACACCGCTTTCGATGAAGTTAAGTGCTGCGTCAAGGTCGGACACACCGGCTTTGGCTTCCGCTGCTGGGGTTGGGTCTTCGGCTACTGCAACAGGTGCCGGGGCGACCATGTCAACTACTGCAACGGTTGGCTGTGCTGCTACGTCTACTGGAATATCTGACATTGTGGTTACCTTTGGTGTTGTAGTTTCGGCTGTTGCCGGTTTGATGTAGATGCTTTTCAGCCATGCGAGAAAACGCTTAA
>NZ_JAEMGT010000239.1:0-4721 GCF_017655185.1 Rahnella sp. ChDrAdgB13
ATTGCCCATATCCTTTTTGATTTAACACGTTATCGGAGTATGGGCATTTACACAATTTTCAGTACAGTCTCTCCTCCTCCGCTTCCCAGGGTAAATGCACTCACAGAAAATTTTTCTCGGCCACTTCGTTAGACCTCCAAATATTGTCTGTTCGCCCTGGTCATCTTCGTCAGCCGGTGTTGTTTACGCCCTTGCGGCGAGGGGTCTCAAACGGGTGATGGCATACCAGAAGGAACAAAACAGCAGGTTCCCGCAAACGTCAAAACCGCGACAAGAGAAACTCAACGGGTGATGTGTGTAACCCCAAATGAAAAGGAAAGGCTTATGTGTGATCAGAAAAGTGTATTGCCGGAAGAAGGGGAGTTTACCCGCGAACAGGCAACTGCCGTCGCGTCTCAGTACAGCAACGTTGCGATTGAAGACGATAACGGGAAAGATTTTCGTCTCGTCGTGCGCGAAGGAGGCGAGATGGTGTGGCGTGGGTGGAATTTCGAAGCCGGGGCAGGATTTTGGCTTAACCGTTACATCAAAAGCTACGGCGTAAAAAACCAGACGGTGGGGAATTAATCATGAATACACCGGCAAATTCTAACCAAAATCTTAGCACTGAGGCCCCCGTAGCGGGGGCTGGAACATGCTCTCCCGCGCAGCTGGGCGATATGGCTAATCACATCCTCTGCTATGGTGCATTTTCCCAAAAATTCGAGCCGGCTCTTTTACCGGCGGGCGCGCAGGCCGAAATGTACAGATGCGAAGAATCCCTTTCGTGGATTCTGGTCTGGTTTGTTAACGGACGTCCGGTGATGGCCTGTGATTACTTTGATCATTTTACCTATATCCTCGACCGCACGTTGTTAGCGGAGGCCGGACAGTGAACGCGATGAACGTTGTTCCCCTCGGCGTCGTGGACGTGGCGTATTACAGCAGCCATGCGGCGCAGTACCTGCAAAACCTGCTTAAAACCGTTGAGGCATTGCCCTTTTTACAGCAGGTTATCGACGAGTTATCCGCAGACGCCAGCGTTGGCTGGAATTGCCAGACCGGCGCTATGTTAGGGGATGACCATATTCACGCCATCGAGCTGGAAATCGCGCCGATGCACGATTACGGCGACTTTGTGGAGGCGTTTACGTTTGAAGACAGCGTGTCGGAACCTGAGCGCGTTCATGCGTTTGCGTTGTATTCCCGTATTGCCGAGTCGGCTGAATTTGCGGGCGTACAGGCTTTACATGACGCGGATACGCTTGCCGAATGTGAGCTAATGGCATTACTGGCACTGCGTAAAATTAACCACCTCAAAGCCGGACGAACATGGGTGATTCAATAAAATCAGGTTGAATTTATGCCCAACTTGGGGGTAAAATATCCCCAAGTTGAAGGGAGCAGCAGACGATGGACGCTATTTTTGTTGAGTTAAGCGTGTTCGAAGCTAAACGCGCTGATTATTTGTCGGATGAACAATTCAAAGAATGTCAGCAGATGTTGCTTAAGAACCCGACCAGCGGCGACGTTATCCCTCACACGGGTGGCCTGAGAAAAATCAGGTTTGCTGATGCCCGCAGGGGCAAAGGCAAGCGTGGCGGCTTACGGGTGATTTATTACTGGTGGCTTGAAAGGTCTCATTTTCTGCTCTTTGCAGTCTATGATAAAGATCAGAAAGATGATCTGAGCCGGGACGAACAGGACATCTTGCGAAAGATGTTAGAATTACTGAAACAAGGGGGCACCTTATGAGTAACCGCAACCTTTTCGAAGAGTTAAAGCAGGGTATGCAAGACTGGAGCGACTTTAACGCGGGCAAGATCACGCTGAAAACGCATACTGTTTCGCAGAAAAAAAATATCTCGATGTCGCCGGAAGAGTTGAAGGCAGTTCGCGAAAAATTGCGCCTCTCTCAGGCCGTTTTTGCAGATTACCTGCATACAGGTATCACGACTTATCAGAATTGGGAGCAGGGCAGGGCGAAGCCAAACAAACAAGCTATGCTTCTGATCCGTATGGTTGAAAAAGACCCACATACACTGGGTACTCTCGCCGCACTCTAAGAAAATGCCCGTATGCTGCCGGTTTGGGGGATGCGGGCATTTTAGCATTGCATTCAAAATACCCCAGCGGGCTGCGCCCGCCATTAGCTGAATGTGGGGCGGCTGCGCCGCCCTTCTTCTCAGCTATGTTACGGGGGCTTGTCTCTCTCTTTCCTTTCTGTCTATTCCTCTCCGGGCTTTGCTCATTCATCGTCTTCTTCTTCTTCTTCTTCCTGGTCATCGATGGCCGGTCTCTGATTTTTACAACCAACAGCCACTGCCGGAACATGGCCACCTTCGGCTCCCGACCTGCGGCCGGTCGTCGAGCCCTACTGCGCTAACCGGCTGCGCCGGTAAGCTCCGCGTAACCCCTGCGGGTTTCCGGCCTGACGGCTAGGGTCTGATGGCTACGGCAAGGTCAATCCCTGCAGCTGGCTGACGCCAGCGCACAGACACTGGCCGGTAAACCGGCCGCTGAGGTCGCCGCCTCGTTCCTCGTCGTCGGGTGTGTGCATTCTGCCGGTTCCGGGTTTCCATCTCACGATAAGCCCTTTCGCACGGGCTTAACGTAGCACCGCCTGGTCTTCCTGAAAGGGGTGAATAAACTCCACCAAAAACTTTTCACCCGTTCCGTCCGAAAACTTTTTGTCTCCGCCCCTTTCCGTCAGCCTGCGCCGGAGCAACGTTGCCCTTGCCGCGAAAGAACTCACCGAGAGATGACATTTAACCAGAAGGGGACCACCAGCATGCACACACAAAACGTCAAGACCGCCGCTCCTGAATCTTCCGAAAGATGGGGGGAAAGCAAAGGCGATCTCCTTCTACAGTATGTTCGGGCGCAGTCTCGCCTCAAGCAAGGCTATGCCCTGTCTCAAAGCGAACCGACGCGCGACGGCGACCATCAGATCACGCTCCGCAAACAGGGTGAACTGGTGTGGCGGGGCTGGACGTTTGAACGCGATTTTCTGGCTGATTTTCGGCGATACATCGGGGAGGCAACAGAAGGGCAAGAGTAAGGTACTGAAATTGAGGCAATAAAAAAGCAGGGTTTCCCCTGCTTCATTACGCCGGAAGGGAGGTGAACGCTCCCAGACCGGCACGACAATCTATAACAAGGAGTCACATCATGTCTGACAACAATACTAAAGCAGCTGCCGTTAAAAAATCCAGCGATAAAGTTTCAAAAGCGGTAAACGAGGCACTTAAGACCGCGCTCGAGCAGGCGCAGATGGAGTTTGTGCCGCTTTCTTCGCTGGTGATATCTCCGCTGAACGTCCGCACCGTCCCGTATACGGCGAAGGAAGTCCGGCAAACGGCGGACTCGATCCATGCTATCGGGTTGCTGCAAAACTTAGTCATTCATTCATTGCCGGAGGGAATGAACGGCGTTGCGGCGGGTGGTAAGCGATTAACCAGCCTGAACCTGCTGCTGGAAGAGGGGAAAATGACGCCGGACACCCTCATTGCCGTGAAACGCTTGCCTGATGAACTGGCCCGCGCTGCTTCCATTATCGAAAACAGCGATCACAAGGTCATGCATCCGGCAGAGCAGATCGTGGGTTTCCGTGACCTTGCCGCCGAGGGAAAAACGGAGGCGCAGATCGGCGCATTGTTCGGGTACTCAAGCCGCCATGTACAGCGTTGTCTGAAAATGGCCAGTCTGGCACCCGCACTGCTGAAATTGCTCGCTCAGGACGAAATTACAGTCGATATCTGTCAGGCGCTGTGTCTTGAAGATGACCCGCAACGGCAGGTTGAGGTCTGGGAAAGTGCAAAGAGTAACTATTATTCCCCGTCCGTTAACGTCATTAAAAACATGATTGTTCAAAGTGAGGTGAGCATTCTCAATAACCGGCTGTTTTCTTTTGTCGGTCGGGATACCTATGAAGCGGCAGGCGGTCTGGTACGTGAAGACCTGTTTAGCAGCGAAAACGGGGAGGGGTTTGCAGACAAATCCCTGCTCACCACGCTGGCAGAGCAAAAATTGGCGGCAGCGGCGCAGGCCATTGAAACGCAGGAAGGCTGGTCTTGGGAGCCTGTTTACTATTTTGTGTAAACGCCTTTTCTCAGAAGTGACCATCCAGGCGGTCACCGAACTCGATAATAAAACGGCTCATTGCTAATCGCCAGTTCGACAACGGCATGGTCCATTTATGGGACGCCGCCTGGATCGCCAGCCACACCACTTTTTTCACGGCATCGTCTGTTGGGAACACTTTGCGTTTTTTGGTCGCATGCCGGATCACGCTGTTCAGCGACTCGATGGCATTAGTCGTGTAGATCACCTTGCGGATGTCCGCTGGCCACGCGAAGAATGTTGCCAGATTTGACCAGTTGGATTGCCAACTGCGGCTTATCTGCGGATAACGACTATCCCAGGCTCTGTCGCATTAACGCCGACAGGTCAGCAGAAATCGCGATGCCGTTTTTTTAGGCAGCCAACAGATGAAATTGTTCTGCTGGTGACAATCATCAAACGCCGGATACGACAGATGCTGGGATTCAAATCATCCCGCCGGGCGCAGGCTGTCCTTGCGGGTATTGAGGTGGTTCACATGATACGCAAGGGGCAGTATGCTCATCCTGACGGAGACGGATTATCTCCGGCAGAACAGTTTTACCTGCTTGCTGCCTGAAAAACAGGCAGCGCACTTTTAGCCAGCCAACCTCCATTAACGCGACAGAACCAAAAAAAAA
>NZ_JAEMGT010000046.1:0-4804 GCF_017655185.1 Rahnella sp. ChDrAdgB13
CGGTATGAAATTACTGATTATCAACTCAGCAGCTTTGTGCCCGTTGTTACTGCCCACTGAGTAGGTTGTGCTGATAGTTGATATCTGCAGACCGTCAAAAGCCTCACGCATCTCAGGACGATCGTTTACTGAGATAATCATTTTCCCTTTGATAGTTCGTGCCAGCTCAGCCATTGCCTGATACTGCTCAATACCGAAGGGAACGCCGTAGCCATGCGTTTTCCAGTAAGGCGGGTCGAGGTAAAACAGTGTGCCGGGGCGGTCATAGCGCTGTATACAGCTCTGCCAGTCCAGATGTTCGAGCGTGGCATGTTGGAGACGCAGCCAGGCTTCTGAGAGGTCTTCTTCAATACGAAGGATATTTAATCTTGTTGGTCGCGTCGGGCTTACGCCAAATGTTCGCCCTTCAGCTTTCGCCCCGAATGATAATTTTTGCAGGTAGTAAAATCGTGCTGCACGCTGAATATCCGTCAATGTGATGGTGGGTGTGTCATTTAACCATTTGAATATTTCACGGCTGGTTAAAGCCCATTTAAACTGCCTTAAAAACTCCTCTAAATGGTTCTGGATAACCCTGTACAGGTTCACGATATCGCTATTGATGTCATTCAGCACTTCGACCTTAGACGGCTCTTTCATAAAGAACAATGCGGCACCGCCGCAGAAAGGTTCTACATAGCAGGTGTGTTCCGGGAAAAGGGGTAACAGATGTTTGGCCAGTTTGCGTTTACCGCCGACCCACGGGAAGACTGTGTTTTTCATAATTCCATTTCGTTAATCGATCTGACTTACCGATCAATAATGAGTTATTGATCACCAAAACCAATATAACGAAAGCTTAAAGCCGGTATCAGTTACAAAGGCGAAGCAGGAACCCTAACATTCAGTATGTTGATAACTCATTGACTATGAATGATTTACCCTCATTTGCAGTGGTGACATAGGGTCACCGTCATGAATGAGGGTATTAAAATGAAAAAGACGCTTCTTTCTGAAGAACTACAATGGAAAATCTTGGACTATTTGTTTGATATACACCCGCGCCGTCTAACTGATGAGGAGTTTAGCGAGCAATTTGGCGACCTTGAGGATACACGGCTTGTTATCAATATTAGGCAACTTATGGCCGATGACCTTGTAGGGCGTTACTCGGTTATTAAAACGATGACCAGCGAAAGAGTTTTTTCATCCGAGTTAAAGTTAACTCCTTCTGGGCTTAAGTTTGTATCAAATAATCCAGCGGAGAATTAATATGTCACAGCATTCGGTTCAATATCGATCCGAATGCTGTCCCCGATAACATCCTGACCACAAAGTGCAAATTTGACCGTCATTTCCAGTGGCCCTTCCGGGGTTGTTTTGATTGAACTTTCAACCACCTCATCGATAAGCTCCTCGTCTACAGCGAGAGAAAATCCTTTGAAAATACCTGATTCATAGAGACGCACGAGTTGAATGTTTTTAGTTTTCATGTTCATTCCTACGGTTTCATTTTTCATCAATTATAATTTTTGACACAAGCGATATAGAAATGCGCCGGAGAAATCCGGCGCATAACTAAATAATGATGCTGTTATTCAGCCGGGTCATCGACAACATCCTGACCGTTGTCGATGCTGTGTTTGTATTGCAGATTATCGACGTATTTCTGAACCTGTGATTCAGTTTCGGCTTTGTCTGCATCAATTACCGCATCAGCAAGTTTTTCAGCAATGCTTTGTGCCTGGTCTGTGAACGCCGCCGCGATGGCGTCGAAGTTGTCACCACAGGCGGTTTTGACGGCATCCTCGTTGTGCAGGGTCAGATGACCTACAAAGTCAACTGCTGCTGCGGTGGCGTCTTCCTTGGTCGGGCCGGTGTAAATTGCAGCCAGAATATTGGTGACAATTTCTTTACTGCGTAATTGCACTAATGCGGCTTTCTGGATATTACCGGTGATATTAATGGTGCTCATGATTATTTCCTTTCGTGGTTTATGAATAAAAAGGTGCCGTATCCATGTAATGAATTTCATGGACTATTCCTTTTGGGTGTACTACATGTTATTTCCGGTTTAGGGAAAATGTATTAATTGGGTTGCGTAGGCCATTCAATATCAGGAGCGGTTGACAGGTCTAAGCGACTGAGTGCTACACGGTATTTCTTCCAGGCTTTCAGGAGTGCGATTTCTTCGTCCGTGGCCTCGTCAATATCAACGGCATCTTGCAATGGTGCTATCGCAGATGTGGCTATTGCCATCAGTGAATCACGCTGGGTTGTGGCCTGTGCGATAAGCTCTTCCTGTGTCGGTGCGGGTGGGTCTGACAATACGGGCTTACCGTTGCTGTCAGCAGTGATGATTTTGCCTTTCGCCTGACCTTCAAAAAGCGCCTTATAATCATCATCGCTAACTGCTATGGCGTCATCCGGCCAGCCATTTGGTGAGGCTTCATATGAAGCTTTGTGGGACTCAGAATAAAACCCTCCGGTCTTTGCACTGTAAAAATATTGCTCACTCATTTATTTGTATCCTATTGCCAGATATTTACCACCACGTGCGGTTGTGTCTTTGGAGCCTTTGTACAGCGTTGCACCTGTTGCAAAAAAATCGCTTGCGCCGATTTGTTCTTCCGCTGAGCCACCATCAGGGATCGGAATGACCATCAAACAACCACCGCTGAAAGCGGACGGGAACGTTATGACAGTCGTTGCGCCCGCTGTCGCCGGAAGTGCAAAATCGCCAATACGCATTTGAAGCCCGGACAGCGCCGAATTCCAGAGCATGGCTGGGTAAGTAATAGAGAAATCATCTGAGAGCGTCACTGTACCAGTTTTGCCGTTAACGCTTGTAACAGGGTACGGTGGCGGGTTTACCGTGGTGTACATTGCGCCTTGATCGGTATTATCCACTGTTATATGCAACTTGCCGTCATTGCCCCAGTCAATGTGAATGCTGTGTGGCCCAACATTATACAATCCGCCATTTGCCTGCACTGCAGCGTAGTTGCCAACGTCACCCAGTCCTACATCTGAACTGCCGAGAGATACAGCGCCTGTCTTATTGTTTACGCTGGTGACCGGATAGGGAGGCTGGTTGTTTTTGTAATACATTTCCCCTTCAGGGCTTGAGTCCACCTGAAGGATTAGCTTTGAGCCATCCCAGCCCACATAAACCTTATTGCTCTCCATGTCAGTGCCGCCACCCTGCTGTACTGCCACCCAGTTACCGACTTTATCCAGTTCGAGGTTTTTGCGTGACGTGGCAGCATCTGTGACATCAGAAAGGTTATTCCCCTTTTGCAGGGCGTTGCTTACGCGTTCATTATCTCTGTCCAGAAACAGTGTTTTTAATGCAGTTAATACCTGATCAGATGTAGCTTCATCGGGTTTGATTTCTGCCGCCGTTAATATGGCAATTAATTCCTGCTGATTAATTCGCGTGGCGGATTGGGTGTCGTTCATATAAACCGACGTGACAATCGTGGACACTTCACCGGTTTGCTTATTTTTCCCGTGAAAAAGGCCATCGGAAGTATTAATTGGGTCAATTAACTTTTTCACGTTTCGCTTTCCTCTAAATACTTAAATACGCATTCTGTATGCGCCGGTTTTAACCGGTTAAATAACGTTTCTAAATCCGGGTCGCCGGATTCTTCCAGGCGGTCACCCACCGATGATTCATCTACCCGAAAATAATAAGTCTGCTCAGGCGTGCCGTTGACGTTCACTATCCATCGCCACAGCGGGTCGGCAGGTTCTTCAATCGTGATGTCATAACCCAGCGCCGCCGCCAGATTAATAAAATACTGACGGCTTAAACCGCCTGTTTCAGCCAGAGCCGCCATCACGTTCTGGCGGCGCTGCTGCAACGTATCGATGCTCGCTGGCGTGAGTGCATAAACACGCTCCCAATCGGTAAGCATGTCGGTAGCTGATTCAGGATCAATCGCCGATACCAAATCTGCAATAACGCCATCGAGCGTGGAATACAGTAAGGCCTCGGCGTTGAGTTCGGCCTGCAGTCTTTCACCTGACGGGACATAGGTCACCGGAGGTAGCAGCAAGGCCAGTAAATTGAGGTATTCAGCCCGGTTCATGCTTATTCACTCAGCTGTGTGATGCTGAACGCACCAGGACGCACCCACTCAACCACCATTTCACTGACGATCGGTGAGACGTTACCGGTCGGTGCGGTGATGCTGTAGTCCAGTACGCCAGCGGTGTCAGAAATCAGCGCCCCAATTTGGGTCACAATGGCTTCCTGTCCGGGTATCAGCGCCGCAAACCAGTTATTAAGGCTGGTCGTAATGGACTCGGTGACCACCTCCAGCGTGGTATCGTCACTGATACCGACCGCCACGGTCACATCGACCGTTTTCTCGGTTGGGGCCAGCACCTGACAGCTTGCCTCGCCGGGGCCGACCGGGCGCACGCTGTCGATATAGTTTTGCACGGCGGCCAGCGTTTCGTCTGAGGGCAATCCGTCCGTGGCGGTTATCACAACATCGACCGTGCCCAGCCCACGGCGCAGGGGAAATACCCAAGCCCCGCTGACGCCGTTAATGGACTCCGCCCACACTTTATAGTCGTGAGCATTGCCGCCTGCGGCGGGCTGTCGCATCACATCAAGCAGGCGCGTCAGCAGTTCGTCGTCGGTCTCAACGTCCGTCGCCCCCGTCATGCTGACGACGGTCACCGTACTGTCAACGCCGGACGGCGCAGAAACCAGCGTGCCGGTGACGCCTGCGGCGAGGTTGCCACTCGTCCCTGCAGTGGTGGCTTTGGCTGCTATCGTGGCGGTGCCGTTATCGTCCAGCGCACCTGC
>NZ_JAEMGT010000240.1:0-1232 GCF_017655185.1 Rahnella sp. ChDrAdgB13
CGTAAGGATTGCCTGAGAAAGTCAGCGACGAGGGGAGCTTTTATCTAAATCCGATTTATTCAACAAAGCCTGGCCATCCTTGTAATCTCAATTCATACGATAACTCCTAGCGGGACTTTAGATTATCTTCTCACCCAAAGCATAGCGAGGGTCGCCGTACCATTTTTCTTTATTGCTGCCGGTTATTATTTTCCATCAAATCCTAAAGCAGCAGATATTAAGAAAACTGTTTTCAGGCTTACCTGCTTGTATATCGCATGGTGTGTTTTTTATCTGCCCTTCGAAATATCGGATATAGCTATGAAGCACCGTTCAACTGGCGGGTATGCATTTGAATCTTTATACATACTTGTAAAAGGGTGGCGGCATCTTTGGTTTATGCCTGCGCTGATAATCGGCATGATTGTTTATTATTTCCTGTATGCAAGCAAACGACTTTACCTTATTGCTATATCACTATATGTGATTGGATTCATCTTGCAGTCAAGTATTGAGCATGGTGAATACTCTATCCTATTTTATAGAAACTTTTTAACATTCGGATTCCCTCTAATTGCCTTAGGTGCGGCCCTAAAAAAATACAGAATTTCATCTATGGCCGCCTATTCTGGGGTATCAACCTTCTTATTTCTTACTATCATGCTTTGTGCTGAGGGATGCATCAGGCTAAAGCTGGGAGTTTATAATAATGATCTATTATTATTCGCTCCACTCGCCGCGTCTTGTATCTTCATGATTGCGTTAAGATCAAATATTAAAATTAACTTTAACATAGCTAGCACAGCATCAAGCATTTACTTTATTCATTATTTCTTTTACTTAGCTTTAAAATCCCAGATTGGTAACCAGACACTCCTGTTTTTATCGGTTTCATTTTTTTCAGTATTTTTCAGCCTGACGTTTGGAAAAATCAGTTTTTATAAAAGAATCCTAACTTAAATCTTATATGAGTACGTTTTTTTAAGATCAGTCTTTAGGTGGTGAAGGGAGTTCTTTGCTTCCATCACCTGAAGAAATGTATGATCTTAATGATTTCCTATACCCGGTCCAAGTGCTCAGTAAATCATCAAGCTCAGACTCCATTGCAGTTGTAAAATCTTCGTCTTCAATTTGCTCTCTGATGGAATTTATTTTAGAAGATGCTCCGTCATATTCAGACTGTTCAGCAGCAGCCTTCGGTTGTCGTAAATACAGCTCAGCCGTCAAATATTCCGCCGCCATTGAATCAGAAG
>NZ_JAEMGT010000004.1:0-55503 GCF_017655185.1 Rahnella sp. ChDrAdgB13
GTTGTGGGAAGGCGGCAAGAAAGTGAATCCCGATGAGCATACATAAGTATGTGATTCGGGTGAGCGCACGCAGCCAACGCATCCACAGCGCGAAATAGGAAGGAAAAAAAAAGCCAGCACCCGGCTGGCTAAGTAATACTGGAAGCAATGTGAGCAATGTCGTGCATTCATGGGGACCCGTTTGACCTTGGTGTGAGGCCATCCCCGGAACGCATGGCAATAATAATCATTATCATTCGCACTTGTAAAGCATTTTTTTTCACCAAACATTCGATTGACAGTTTTCCTATTCCTGATAAATGTAGAGGATATTCAAACAGTAACCATAAAAAGAGGAGTGTCGCCATGAGCGAAATAGTCATACGTCACGCTGAAGCCGCAGATGCAGAGGCGCTTCAGCACCTATACGCTCAGGTTCCTGTTTACAGCGACACTCTCCAGCTCCCTTATCCGCCCGCCTCGCTATGGGAAGACCGTCTGGCAAACTCTGCGCCGGGAAGATTCGCGCTGGTGGCCTGCATTGACGGCAAACTCGTCGGTAATCTCACGCTGATGGTCGAGCAACCGTGGCGGCGACGTCATGTGGCGACCTTCGGGATTGGCGTGGATACCGGCTTTCAGGGGCGTGGTGTGGGCAGCAAGTTGCTTGAAGCGGCGCTGGAACTCTGCGACAAATGGTTGCAGGTGAAACGCGTCGAACTGACGGTGTATGCCGATAACGAGGCAGCCATCGGGCTGTACAAGAAGTATGGTTTTAGCATTGAAGGCCGCAGCCCGTACTACGCCCTGCGCGACGGCGAACTGGTGGATACGCTGCATATGGGGCGCATCCGCGGCGTTTAATCTGTCCTGACAGAGGCGCTGGTTTCGCGCGGTAAACGCCGCAGAACCAGCGCCATTGCAATAAACACCAGCAACGCAGAACCGAGGTAAATCGAATCAATTCCGGCCTGCGCCATCAGCATTCCCGCCAGCGGGCCGGTAATTCCCAGTGACAAATCAAGAAACGCAGAATAGGTCGCCAGCGCGCTGCCCTGATTGTCCTGCGGCAATTTCTTAACCGCCACCACGCCGAGCGCCGGAAAGACCAGCGAGAAGCCTGCGCCCGTCAGGAATGCGCCCCCCATGGCGACCAGCGCCGTCGGTGCGAAAAAGACCAGGATCAGCCCCATGATTTCAACAACGAAGCACGCCAGTGCAACGCGTAAGCCGCCAAAGCGGTTGATACAATTCGGGAACAGCAACCGCATGCCGACAAACGCTGCACTGAAAAATGTCAGCGAGAACGCTGCGCCGGACCAGTTTTTAGCATCGTAAAACAAGGTGATAAACGTGGCGATCACCCCAAAGCCGGTGGAAGCCAGCGCGAGCATCATGCCGTAGGGCAAAATTTTCCCCAGCACCTGGCTGAACGGAATTTGCGTGACGGGTTTCCCCGCGACCGGCGGTTTACGCCACGCCACCAGTAACGCCGTCAGCGCTACCAGAATAATGCACACCGACAACAGCGTCAGGCCGCCTAGGCTGAAAATCCCCACACCGAGCGGCGCGCCAATTGCCATCGCGCCATACGTCACCACCCCGCTCCACGAAATCACCTTGCCGATATGCAGCGAGCCGACCACGCCGATGCCCCAGAGCGTCGAACCGGTTCCGGCAAAACTTTGTCCCGCGCCCAGCAGTAAACGCCCGACGCACAACAGCGTCAGGCTGGCCGCCGGTGACGCGTCCATCCATAACGCCAGCAAATAGAACACGCCGCTAAGCAGGCAGCCGCTGAGCCCGAGCATCACCACGCGCTTTGGCCCGACTTTATCGGCGTAACGCCCGGCGTGCGGACGGCTCAGCAGCGTCGCGAAGTATTGCAAGCTGATCACCAGCCCCGCCCAGAACGCGCTGTAACCGAGATGATCGTGGACATACCCAGGCAGAATCGCCAGCGGCAGGCCGATCGTCAGGTAGTTAGCAAAGTTGAAAACCAGAATGGAGAGGATCCGTAATGTGGTTTTTGAAGACGAACTTTCGGGCAAAGCGGGAGCAGGCATGGAAATCGACGTCTCACGAAGAAGGTTCTGGCATGTTGCAAAGCCGTAAATGAGTCTTGGACTTTATTAGCAATAGGTTGTTTTAGCAACAAATTGAAACACCGATTTAAGAGCCCCGGAACCGCTACCTTTCTGGATAATGGAGAACCCGGCCATTTAGGTTCTGAAGTGTGCACGAATTTCTTAAAACTTAGCGGAAACTATTCTATTCCTTTGTCTGCGTGGAAAGCGTCAGCGGACTTCGATAATGACGAAGAACGTCCGGCTCCCGATCTATTTACCTTGTTATCCGCAATCAGGTTGCGCTTTTTGGCACCGACAGTTTTGAGGAAGACCCGACCTCTGTGACGCTGGGCATGGATTACACGCCGGTGCCTTTGGTGACGATCGGTGCGGGATATAAACAAGGTAATTCTGACCAGAATGAAGTCACGGCGAATATCAGTTTTGATTACCCCATCGGTACGCCGCTTTCGAAACAGCGGGATGCCTCTGCGGTTGCCGATATGTGCACGCTGGCGGGCAGCCGGATGGATTTTGTCGACCGAAACAACGATATCGTGCTGGAATACCGGCACTATCACCGTCATCGAACATCAATGCCGGTAACAATAACCAGCCAGACACCGATTAATTATCTAAGGATAATTTAGAAGGCGTCGCCTGTCTGGAAAATTAAACAACACCGTTGCATGTATTAATATTCCCGAGGGAATTTTTTGAGGATCGCAATAAGCTTGCCGTTCTCAATATTAATATATTCACCCTGCCGTAAATCGGACAAAATTTTCATCACACCGCTACGGGCCAGGTGAGTATGCTCATGAATATAATTAAAAACGCTGGTGCGTAACCGTTGCTCAGGCGGCATCAATTCCAGTTCAAACAGGAAAGCGCAGACGATCTGATACGTTGATTTGCTGATCAGCAAATTGGTCCGGTAGGCCTGAAAGTCACTGAGGTACGTCTGGAAATGCAGGACTTCTTTGAACAACTGATGTTCGCTGACAAGTTCCATCGCGCGGGAAAAAGGTAACGTTTCGAGTACCGCCCCTTTTTCACTTCTGAACTGATAAAGGTTATAGCGGAACGGTGAACCCTGCATGCCAAATAGATTTGGCGCAGCGGCTCTGACAAAACGTAAGTTATCGGCAGTACGGTAAATATTCAGCGCGCCGTCTAATACTAAAACTACTTTTGCCTGTTCCTTTACCGGGTTCAGTTCAATAACAGACTCTTTTCCCTTTATCTCAAGAGGGGCGGACGCCGTGCGGAAAGCCGCAATGAGTTTATTAATGGCTTTAGTCGGTTTTGACATAGGGAGCAATAAATCAGGAACAGGTTTTTTGTCCATTTCGAATTCCCTCCCCTGAGTTGTTGATTTTACCTACACACTATAGTCCGGCGCGGGCACTATACGGAAATAATTCAGCGCCGGAAAGGTTCGTTATTCTGTCATTTTACTGACACATCACTGTCACACCGGCTGACTATGGTCAGATGACTTCAACCGGAGGACATCCTATGTTCAGCATGGATACCCTGTTTCAGGATCTCGACCCGCAGCACAAGACCCCTTCCTGGCAACGCCGTCTCCTAAAAGCCCTGTTCCGCGAAAAAGAATTCCACCGCTTTGCCGAACAACATCAGCATCTGAAAGGCATTGATATGGCCGAACAGGTGCTGGAGCATTTTAATATTCGCTGTGAACTGACGGAACGCGACCGGGAACAAATCCCAAGCTACGGGCCGGTAGTTATCGTCGCCAACCATCCGATCGGAACGCTCGACGGGCTGGCATTATTGCACGCAGTGGCGTCTGTACGCCCTGACGTCAAAGTGGTCGCGAACCAGATACTGTCGCTGGTGACGTCGCTCGGCAGCCTGATGATCCCGGTTGATAATATGGGCAATCGCACCCGACGCAATCAGGTCACGCTGATGCAGGAGCATCTGGTGAATCAGGGCGTGCTGATTGTGTTTCCGGCCGGTGAAGTGTCACGCATGAGTTCGAAAGGCGTGCGCGACGGCAAATGGCATACCGGTTTTATCCGCCTTGCTGCCAAAGCCCGTGCGCCGGTAGTTCCGGTGCATATCGGCGGCAGCAACAGCGCGCTGTTTTATCTCAGCTCAATGATTTACCGCCCGCTCAGCACGTTATTGCTGGTTCATGAAATGTTCGGGCAACGCGGTAACAGCCTGACGCTGAAAATCGGCGCGCGCATTCCTTATTCCAGCTGGCACGACGGACAAATGACGGCGGGCGATCTGGCCGCGCGTTTCCGAAAACACGTGTATCGCCTTGGCAGCGGAAAGCCTGAGCTGTTTCATACCGAAACGTCGATTGCCCGCGCAGAAGACCGCGCCGTGCTGAAACATGCGCTGGAAGCCAGTGAAGTGCTGGGCAAAACACCCGACGGCAAAATGATTTATCTCTATCGCCGCCACGGCGAAGATTACGTGCCGATACTGCGCGAATTGGGGCGGTTGCGCGAAATTGCGTTCCGCGCCGTAGGCGAAGGCAGCGGCCGTCGTCGCGATCTCGACGGTTACGATGACGATTATTATCACCTGGTGTTGTGGGATCCGCAGGCGCTGGAAATCGTCGGCGCTTACCGGTTTATCCCGACCGCCGAACAGGTCGCCAGCAAAGGCCTGAACGGCATTTACAGCCAGAGCCTGTTCCAGTACGGCCATCAGATGGACCCGATTCTCGCGCAGGGCATTGAACTCGGACGCAGCTTTATTCAGCCAGCGTACTGGGGCAAACGCGGGCTGGATTATTTGTGGCTCGGCATCGGCGCGTATCTGGCGAAATATCCGCAAACGCGTTACCTGTTTGGCCCGGTGTCGATTTCCGGCGGCTTACCGCTGGCCGCACGCGATTTACTGGTCACCTTTTATCGCCTGTATTTCGCGCCCGCGCTGCCGCTGGCGACGTCACGCCGCCCTTATCCGGCATCTTTGCCCGACGTGCTCGCACAGTTTTGCGGTGATGACTATCAGGAAGATTTGCAGCGTCTGAAACGTCTGCTGGCAAACCTCGGTTGCAGTATTCCGGCGCTGTATAAGCAGTATTCAGAACTTTGCGAAACCGGCGGCGTGCAGTTTATTGATTTCGGCAGCGACCCGGAATTCAACCACTGCATCGACGGGCTGGTTCTGGTGGATCTCAGTCAGCTGAAACCGTCTAAGTTTGAACGCTATATTGCGGTGCACCAGGGCTAATGCCTTGTTCTGAAAAAATTCTGACACAAAAAAGGGCGCCCTCTGTATAAACAAGGGCGCCCTTTCTTATTCATCCGGATTACTGTGCTTTATTTACGTCCACCACGGTAATGGTGTAGATCACCACTACGTCCGGCCGATTTGCGTCACTGGCGTTTTCAACGGCAACAGGCGGAATGACCACCTGAATCTCACCGCCTTTGCGAATCAGTTTTACGCTGTCGCGCAGAACCGGCGGCATATTCGCCACGCGGAAGACTTGATTGGCATTCTCAACCTGCGGGCCGTCTACAATGGTGCCGTCCACCAGTTTGCCCTGATAGCCAACTTCAACCGTATCGGTATCTTTGAGTACGTTGCCCTCGCCTTTGTTTTTAACCAAGTACAGCAAACCTTGTTTGGTCTTTTTCACGCCATCTTGTTTGGCGAAATCAGTGAGGAAGGCTTTATCCGCGGCACTCTTTTTATCCATTTCCGCTTTCGTCAGGACTTTGACCTGTTCATCAAACGCCGTCAGCGTCGTGTGAATATCCTGATCGCTCATTTTCACCTGATTATTAAAGGTGTCTGCGATCCCGGCCAGCATGATGTCTTTGCTCATGGTGATGTGCAGCGCTTTCTGCTGCTCAATCTGTTCTTCGATATAACGCGCCATCGCGACACCGCTGGCGTAAGCCCGTTTCTGCTCTTCGCTGTCGAGGCTGAACACAGGTTTTACCGGCGCTTTCGATTCTTCTTTCGCCGCAGGAACGGTGGCTGCCGATGTCGGTAAAACGGTCAGCGGAGCCGGAATTTCGGTAACAGCGGGGGCGGATTTTTCAGATGCTACCGGAACAGGTTCAGTGGCAATAACAGGTGCCGGTTTTTCAGGCGCTGCCGGAGCAGGTTCAGTGGCAACAAACGGTGCCGGTTTCTCAGGCGCTGCCGGAGCAGCTTCGGCGGCAGCAACAGCAGCCGGTTTTTCAGGTGCCGACGTCACGGCAGGTTCCGTAGTGACAACCGGTGCGGGATCAGCGGCAACGGCTGCGCCGGACAACATCAGTAAGCCGGCAAGGCATGCGTTTTTTTTACGAGTCAGGGAGAACATAACAGTCCTTTGCGAAAAGAGAGTCCCCGCAGGGCGTGATAATTTTCAGGCAGGTTATATTATTTTCGGAAAAGAAATATCTGATTCGGCGCAAGACTGTCGGAAAGAAACTATAAAACTGTTATGAAACAATCCCCCCTTCTGAATTCTAATGTGTAAAAATTTTTATTTACATAAATCAGTCAGATTATTCAGCACGCGCACATTCACGAAAACAATATCAATGGCATTACCCGCGATAATCATCGGCCATCGCCATTCTCAGCAAAAGATCATGACCAATATAATTGCTCCAGTTAAAGGTGTTTTGTAATACCACCACGGCATTCTGATGTTTTTTATCAAAACCAATATAACTGGAATAACCGCCGATATAGCCGACCTGATACGTAATCGTCTGATGGCTGATGTGATCCGTCACCCACGCGATATTGGCCGCCTCGATAGCTCGCTGGAAATATACTTTTTCCGTGTCGCTGATCGCCATGTTGAGATCACCATTTTTTGAGCCATCTATGTGAGCACGCAGGTACTTAAGCAGGTCGTCCACATTGCTGTACAGGCTGGCGGCGGCCACCATGTTATTGGAGAAATGCCAGTCAGGCACCACTTCGCCGCGCGGGATAAATTTCGGCTGATCGCCCGCATGCCCGATGGCGCGGTAAGGATAGTCTTTCAGGCGCGTCGCATAAAAACTGGTGTTATCCATCTTCAGCGAGCGGAAAATAAAATCATAAGACAGTTGCTGGATGTCTTCGCCGGTTTTCAGTTTGAGAATATACCCCAACAGCGCGTAGCCTAAATTGGAATACTGCGGCTCGCGCTTCTCCGGCTTTGTAAACCCTGACAGATCGTTGACGACGGAATCGCTGTCCAGCTCGTGATAGAAATTGTCGCCGGTGTAGAGATAGCGGAGAAAACTCTCCAGCATGTCTTTATTCATGTTTTGTCGCGGCAGACCGGACGTGTGTGTCGCCAGCTGCAACAGCGTGATGTTTTTCGCATCCTCGCTCAGCGGGATATTTTTCGGCAGCAAATCGGAAAGTTTATCGTCCCAGCGCAACTGGCCTTTATTGACCAGCCCGGCCACCACTTCGCCGGTCACGCCTTTACTCACAGAACCCAGCGCGAACAGGGTTTCCCCGTCGATTCTGTAGCTGTGGGTGGAATTAGTGTAGCCGTAGCCCCAGGTTCTGGCCTCGCCGTTGTTTCTGATAATGCCTATCGCAAGGCCAGCCGCTTTCTCTTTTTTCTGATACTGGCGGACAACGCCATTAACCATCTCATCGAGATCGCCCGAACAGGCCAGCGCCCGCACGGCATCGGGATGCTCTTTCACCTGCATGTCAGATAACGTCCCGCAGGATGTCAGAAACAGGGGGGACAAAATGAAGAAACGGTGAAATCCCCCTGTCATGTGGCTATTTCGCGCCCTTCGGTCGGGAAATCAGGTCCTGCGCGCACGCCCAGGCGGAGCTCCACGCCCACTGGAAATTGTATCCGCCCAGCCAGCCGGTCACATCCACGACTTCGCCGATAAAATACAGACCCGGCACTTTTGCCGCGGCCATGGTTTTGGAGGAAAGTTCGCGCGTATCGACGCCGCCTAGCGTAACTTCCGCCGTGCGGTAACCTTCGGTGCCGTTCGGCTGAACCTGCCAGTTTTGCAATTGCTCAACCAGTTCGGCCTGTTGCGGCACGTTCAGCTGTTTCAGCGTGACGTCCGGCAGTTGCCCGAGCGTTTGCAGACATTCCACCAGACGTTTAGGCAGTTGCATCGCCAGCGTATTTTTCAGGCTCTGGTTCGGGTGTTCCTGCCGCTGTGCATTGAGAAACGCCGCCAGATCGACATCAGGCAGTAAGTTAACGCTCACAAACTCGCCAGGCTGCCAGAAGCTGGAAAGTTGCAGAACCGCCGGGCCGGACATCCCGCGATGCGTAAACAGAATGCTTTCGCGGAACACTGTGCCATCCTCCGCGGTCAGCACAGCGGGCACGGAGACGCCGGAAAGCGTCTGTAAATGCTCGAGCAGCGGCTTGTGCAGCGTAAACGGCACCAGACCGGCGCGGGTCGGTAACACTTTCAGGCCAAACTGTTCGGCCAGACGATAACCGAAAGGCGACGCGCCCAGCCCCAGCATGGAAAGTCCGCCGCTGGCAACCACAAGTGAGTGAGTACTTACAGTTGAGCCATTCACTTTGATAATAAAGCCATCTTCGGTTTTCTGAACGTCTGAAATCTCGCTGCGCAGACGCACATCGACATTCCCCCGTTCACATTCTTTATCCAGCAACGCCACAATTTGTGTCGCTGAATCATCGCAAAAAAGCTGGCCGAGCGTTTTCTCGTGCCAGGCGATGTTGTAGCGGTTGACCAGATCGATGAAATCCCACTGGGTGTAACGCGCCAGCGCGGATTTACAGAAATGCGGGTTTTCTGAAAGATAGGCAGCCGGTTCGGCATACAGATTGGTGAAGTTGCAGCGACCGCCGCCCGACATCAGAATTTTTCGTCCGGTTTTTTTGCCATTATCCAGCAGCAGAACCCGGCAGCCACCCTGTCCGGCCTGCGCTGCACAGAACATGCCTGCCGCACCCGCACCAATGACTACCACATCAACCTGTTCCACTTTTGGCCTCTCTTACCGGAAATTTCAGCTACGTTTTAGACAGGGCTTCCCCCTGTGCCAATGGGCTTTAGCCGCATTGCGACGCGGATTGTAAGGGACAGACGCCCCTTAAACCAGCCGGAGAGGTGGTTTTCTGAACGTCGTAAGTAAATGTTTCAGCGCCTAAACGAGGAATAAGATTTTGATATATAAAAAATAAATTGAAACAAAGCCAAATATTGAACTGTTTTTAGTCAAAAAAATGTCATATTTTCCTTTTCCCGTCCCCCTGTTCTCGCAGATAATGCGCGGCGTTCATGACCACTAACTGGCGTAACAATTATGCTGCATCTATTTGCCGGGTTGGATATTCATACCGGTTCGTTATTGATTCTCGCGTTACTGTTTGTTCTGTTCTATGAAGCCATTAACGGTTTCCATGATACGGCCAACGCAGTAGCAACCGTCATATACACCCGGGCAATGCGTTCGCAATTAGCGGTCGTGATGGCAGGGGTATTTAACTTCTTTGGCGTCCTGCTCGGTGGTTTGAGCGTGGCCTATGCCATCGTCCATTTACTTCCAACCGATTTGTTGCTGAATGTAGGTTCCGCGCATGGCCTTGCCATGGTGTTCTCTATGTTACTGGCGGCGATCATCTGGAACCTCGGCACCTGGTATTTTGGTCTGCCGGCGTCCAGCTCCCATACCCTCATTGGCGCTATTATCGGCGTGGGTTTGACTAACGCGCTGATGACCCACACGTCAGTGGTTGATGCGTTAAACATCCCGAAAATGATTGGCATTTTCGCCTCACTGATCGTCTCACCGCTGGTCGGGATGATTATGGCGGGAACCATGATTTTCCTGCTGCGTCGCTACTGGAGCGGGAATAAAAAACACGCCCGTATCCACCTGACGCCAGCAGAACGTGAAAAGAAAGACGGCAAGAAGAAGCCGCCATTCTGGACCCGTATTGGCCTTATTCTGTCCGCAATCGGCGTGAGTTTCTCTCACGGTGCGAACGATGGTCAGAAAGGTATCGGCCTGATCATGCTGGTGTTGATTGGCGTGGCTCCGGCAGGTTTCGTGGTGAACATGAGCGCGACCGGTTACGACATTGCCCGTACCCGCGACGCCGTGACGCACCTCGGCCAGTATTATTCGCAGCATGTTGATGCGGTGCCACACGTTGTGGCGCAGACGCCTCTGGTGCCTGCACCGGACGTCAATATCGCACCAGCCGATGAGACAAAAGTGTTCCATTGCGACAGCAGCCACGCACTTGATGCGATTGGCCGTGCGCAGACACTGCTGACTAATCTTCAGTCTTACAGCGATCTGGCACCGGAAGAACGCAGCCACATGCGCCGCCTGCTAATGTGTGTTTCTGATACTGCCGATAAAGTCGCTAAACTGCCGGAAACTTCCGCGGCGGATAAACGCTTCCTCGGCGAGCTGAAAACCGACATTCTGCAAACTGTCGAATATGCCCCGATTTGGATCATCATCGCGGTCGCGCTGGCGCTGGCGCTGGGTACCATGATTGGCTGGAAGCGCGTTGCGACCACCATCGGTGAGAAGATTGGTAAGAAAGGCATGACCTACGCTCAGGGCCTGTCTGCGCAGATGACGGCAGCGGTGTCTATCGGTGTGGCCAGTTACACCGGTATGCCGGTTTCCACCACGCACGTGTTGTCCTCTGCGGTTGCAGGTACCATGATTGTGGATGGCGGCGGTGTTCAGTCTAAAACCGTGAAAAACATCGCTATGGCGTGGATTTTAACCCTGCCCGTGTCGATTGTTCTTTCCGGCGTGTTGTACTGGATTGCGCTGAAGCTTATCTGATAAACCTGCGTGCTCAGGCACGGATGTAAAAAAGGCGGCCTTGTTCTCAGAACCGGTCGCCTTTTTTTATTCCCTTTTTCACACTTTCCTCGCAACGATTTTAGACGTGTCAGTACCAGATCAACATGGCCATCATACTGATAAGAATCAGTCCAACCAGACATGTCGTCAGGACAAACTGGCCGCGTACTCTTTCACACCGGCGGATAAACTCAGGGTCGTGATGTTCAACATAGCGCTGAGCATAAATATAGCGAACCAGTCTTATCTGCTTGCCGGGCTGGCCGTGGGAAGTAAAGAATCCCCCGCCGTCCACGTACTGATACAGCAACGGATCACAGCCCCGCAGCACCACCAGCAACGCGCGCAAAGACGAGTAATAACGCAGCATATTCACCACACACACAAAACATAAAGCCCAAAACAGCGCAACGGGACTGATCATGATTCCCCCTCAAGGCGAACTGACACCGCGCAATGCCGCTCAAAATCTGCCGCACACCCGACGTTTCGCCCTGCCTTTCCGCGATTTCACACCCCCGGGCAACGTTCGCCCGCCCTCTTTTCTTATCACAGAAGAATGCTAAAGCAGGAGAAGCCTGCATTATTGAGTGTAGGAAACGAATCTGTAAGTGTTCATATTATTTGTATCTATAGATTGTCAGATTAGGAAATGGGATCTGTATGCTTGATTTGTCTCACCATTTTGGCGCTATACTGACGTCATGACATTCGCATGATGCTGATATAGCTTTTAACTGACTTATGGAAGGAGTTTTCTTATGGCTTACAAACACATATTGATTGCTGTTGACCTCTCACCTGAGAGCAAAGTTTTAGTCGAGAAAGCGGTTTCCATGGCGCGTCCGTATAACGCCAAGGTGTCCCTGATCCACGTTGATGTGAACTATTCAGACCTCTACACCGGCCTGATTGACGTGAACCTGGGCGACATGCAGAAACGTATTTCCGAAGAAACGCACCACGCGCTGAACGAGCTTTCGCAAAACGCCGGTTACCCGATTTCAGAAACCCTGAGCGGCAGCGGTGATTTAGCCCAGGTGCTGGTCGATGCCATCAACAAATACGGCGTGGATTTAGTGCTGTGCGGCCACCACCAGGATTTCTGGAGCAAGCTGATGTCCTCCGCACGCCAGCTGATCAACACCGTCCATATCGACATGCTGATCGTGCCATTGCGTGACGAGGAAGAAGAAGCGTAAGACGCGACGTCTGCGCGTTGATGAGAAAGAGGTGCCAGTGGCACCTCTTTTTTTATGGGAATTTACAGCGGCGTATAAATATCAAACCGGTGGCTTTTCGTGACAACCGCAGCCTGCGCGGCGATGTCCGCCATCGGTGGCGCATAGTCAGGGCGTTTCACTACAATCCTTTTGGTCGCTAACCTGCGCGCAGGTTCCAGCAGGCCATCGGCATCTTCGTCCGGGCCAACCAGCCCCTGAAACACGCGCATCTCTTTCTTCACCAGCGCACTTTTCTGTTTGTGCGGATACATCGGGTCGAGATACACCACTTCCGGTTTTGGCGAAAGCTCAGAGAGCGCAGTCAGGCTTGAAGCATGCAGCAACGTCATGCGTTCACGCAGCCACGGGCCGATTTCCGCATCACGATAGCCACGCGCCAGCCCGTCGTCGAGCAAAGCCGCCACCACCGGATTGCGTTCCAGCATCCGCACTTTGCAGCCCAGAGAGGCCAGCACAAACGCGTCGCGGCCCAGACCTGCGGTGGCATCGACGACATCCGGCAGATAACTGCCTTTGATGCCGACCGCTTTTGCCACCGCCTCACCGCGTCCGCCGCCAAATTTACGACGATGCGCCATCGTGCCGCCGGCGAAATCGACAAAAATGGCACCGAGTTTTGGCTCGTCGCGTTTGCGTAATTCCAGACGCTCAGGCGTCAGCACCAGCGCCATCACGGCATCCGGGTCGGACGTCAGATTCCAGCGCTGCGCCAGAACAGATAAGGCGCCTTCATCGGCGCCTTCTTCACAGAGTAAACACACACTCACAGGCAGAAATTATCCTTTGATACCGTAATGGCGCAGCATAGCATCCAGTTGCGGCTCACGCCCGCGGAAGCGTTTGAACAACTCCATCGGCTCTTCGGAACCGCCGCGCGACAGAATATTATCCAGGAACGACTGCCCGGTTTCGCGGTTGAAAATCCCTTCTTCTTCGAAGCGGGAATAGGCATCAGCAGACAGCACTTCTGCCCACAGATAGCTGTAGTAACCCGCCGCATAACCGCCTGCAAAGATATGGCTGAAGGCGTGCGGGAAGCGTCCCCAGCTTGGTGACGGCACAACCGCAACCTGCTTCTTGATTTCTGCCAGGGTTTGCAGGATTTGCGCGCCTTTTGCCGGGTCATATTCCGCGTGCATGCGGAAATCGAACAGACCGAATTCCAGCTGACGCAGAATAAACAGCGCCGCCTGATAGTTTTTCGCGGCCAGCATTTTATCCAGCATCTCTTTCGGCAGCGGTTCGCCGGTTTCGAAATGCCCGGAGATGAACGCCAGCGCGTCCGGCTCCCAGCACCAGTTTTCCATAAACTGGCTTGGCAGTTCGACGGCATCCCACGGCACACCGGCAATCCCGGCAACGCCTGGCGTGTCGATGCGGGTCAGCATATGATGCAAACCGTGGCCGAATTCGTGGAACAGCGTGGTAACTTCGTTGTGCGTAAACAGCGCCGGTTTATTGCCGACCGGGCCGTTGAAGTTACAGGTCAGATACGCGACCGGCTTTTGCAGTTTGCCGTCGGCTTTACGCATACTGCCGACGTAATCGTTCATCCAGGCTCCGCCACGCTTGTGTTCGCGGGCATACAGGTCGAGATAGAAACTGCCGCGCAGATTGCCGGATTCATCGAACAAATCGAAGAAGCGCACGTCTTTGTGCCAGGTTTCCACGTCTTTGCGTTCTTTGGCGGTGATGCCGTAAATGCGTTTCACCACTTCGAACAGCCCTTCCAGCGCGCGTTGTTCAGGGAAATACGGACGCAGTTGCTCGTCATTGATGGAGAACAGATGCTGTTTCTGTTTTTCGCCGTAGAACGGCAAATCCCAGGCTTCCATTTCGTCCACGCCAAAATGTTCTTTCGCAAAAGCACGAAGCTGCGCCAGTTCACGTTCGCCTTGCGGGCGGGCACGCGTCGCCAGACCGCTCAGGAAATCAATCACCTGTTTCGGGCTTTCGGCCATTTTGGTGGCCAGCGACATATCCGCGAAGGAATCAAAACCTAACAGCTGAGCCAGCTCGTGACGCAGCGACAAAATCTCTGCCATCACTTCGCTGTTGTCCCATTTACCGGCATTCGGGCCCTGATCGGACGCACGGGTGCCGAACGCGCGGTACATTTCTTCACGCAGCGCACGGTTTTCGCCATAGGTAATCACCGGCAGATAGCTCGGGATATCCAGCGTCAGCAGCCAGCCTTCCTGTTCTTTCGATTCGGCCAGCGCTTTCGCCGCCGCCAGTGCGCTTTCCGGCAGGCCTTTCAGTTCGGCCTCATCGGTAATCAGCTTGCTCCAGCCCATCGTGGCATCGAGCACGTTGTTGCTGTACGTCGAACCCAGCTCAGACAGACGCGCCGAAATTTCGCCGTAGCGTTTCTGTTTTTCGACCGGCAAACCAATGCCGGATAACTCGAAATCACGCAGCGCGTTATCAATCGCTTTTTTCTGCGCAACGGACAGCGTAGTGAAATGCTCGCTGTCTTTTAAATCGCGATAAGCCTGATACAAACCGGCGTGCTGCCCGGTCCAGGTGCTGAATTCAGATAAAATTGGCAGACATTGCTCGTACGCTTCACGCAGTTCCGGGCTGTTTTTGACTGCGTTCAGATGCCCGACCGGCGACCAGATACGGCTCAGACGGTCGTCGCTTTCCGCCAGCGGCTGGCACAGATTTTCCCAGGTATAAGGCGCGCCCTGAGCGACCACGCGTTCAATCGTCTGGCGGCTTTCTTCGATCGCAGATTGCATCACAGGGACGATATGTTCGGGTTTGATCGCAGAGAAAGGCGGCAGGGAGAACGGTGTTAAGAGCGGATTGTTCGACGCGTTTTGCTGTTCAGTCATAGGGCCAGTCCTTCGTTAATTCGGGTGGGTTTGATGCGCCTGAGGCGCACCACGCCGTGAATTCGGGTCGTCTTAAAGATGACGTAACTTCTAACATGCGGTCAAGTTGCGGCGAAATCAATGGGCCGGGCAAATTCGTCGGCTCAGAAGAAGTTATTAACCGCATCAATAACTCACATCTCAAACATCACTCTCAATTTGGATCCGCCTCGCATTTTTCATCATGAGTTCTGCCCGTCAGATAAACCTTATTTACAGCAGGGTTAATCGTGTTATTTTTCATCTGGCATATGCCAGTTAAGCTCTCTCGAAAAATCACATCATGGACAGAAACGAAAATGAAAAAACTCAAGATTGTCACGCTGGGCGGCGGATCGAGTTACACGCCGGAACTGATTGAAGGTTTTATCCGCCGGTACGATGAATTACCGGTCACCGATTACTATCTGGTGGATATCGACGCGGGCGCGGAGAAGCTGAAAATTGTCGGGGAACTGGCAAAGCGCATGGTGAAGAAATCAGGATTACCGATGACGGTTCACCTCACTACCAACCGCAACGAAGCATTGTTTGACGCGGATTTCGTCACCACACAGTTACGCGTCGGCCAGCAGGAAGCACGCATTCACGATGAAGCCATTCCACTGAAATACGGCGTTCTCGGGCAGGAGACCACCGGCGCGGGCGGCTTTATGAAAGCGCAGCGCACCATTCCGGTCCTGCTGGATTTATGCCGTGATATGGAAAGGCTTTGCCCGGAGGCGTGGCTGATCAACTTCACCAATCCCGCCGGAATTGTCACGGAAGCCATCGAAAAATATTCCCCAATAAAAACGCTGGGTATCTGCAGCGGCGCAAACAACATGATGATGGAGGTTGCAGGCGTTTACGGCGTTGAGCGCCGCGACGTTTACGCCAGAGTAATGGGGCTGAACCACCTGATTTTTGCCGATCAGATTGCGGTAAAAGGTCAGGACGTCACCGCCGGATTTATTGAAATGCTGGCGAAAAGCGCGGGCGGCAGCTCGTTAAAAAATGTCCCGGACATTGGCTTACCGCCTGATTTTATCCGTGCGCTCGGCTTGTTTCCGCTCTCGTACCTGAAATACTTTTATCTCAGCCGGGAAATGGTCGAACACAGCCTTCAGGACTGTAAAGCGCACGGTACACGCGGCGAGCAAACCCGAGAAATAGAACGAAAACTCTTTGAAATTTATAAAAATCCTCAGCTTGAGTCCAAACCGAAAGAGCTGGAAAGCCGCGGCGGCGCGTATTACTCGGAAACGGCCTGTTCCATCATCAGCTCAATTTATAACGATAAAAAAGAAATCCACGTCGTGAATACGCCAAACCGGGGCGCAACGCGCGATCTGGACGATGAAAGCGTGGTGGAAACCAACGCCATGATTGACCGTCAGGGCGCGCATCCGCTGGCTTATGGCCGCCTGCCGGTGAAAGTTCGCGGGCTGATCCAGAGCGTTAAAGCGTTTGAAGAACTCACCGTTGAAGCCGCTGTCACCGGCGATTACTCCACCGCATTAATGGCGCTGTCGGTGCATCCGCTGATCCCGTCCGTGGATATTGCCGGGAAAATTCTCGATGAATATCTGGCCGTAAACCGGCCTTTCCTGCCTCAGTACAAATTCGGCAAGGGGGGGAAAATATCATGATGAAGTTTTTAGAATCCCGCGTGGTGCCCTGTCTGGTGAAAGTCGGGGAAAACGTGATTCTGGTCGCCGTCAGAAACGGCATCACGCTGACATTGCCGTTTATTATTTCCGGTAGCGTGTTTTTAATTATCGCCAACCTGCCTATTCCCGGCTGGACGGAATATCTCGGCACTTTTGGTACGGCGCTGAATGTACCGGTTATCGTCACATTTGGCATTATTGGTTTGATCTCCGCAATCGGCATCAGTTACAACCTGGCAAAACATTACAAACTCGACGGGCTGACGTGCAGCGGTATTACCGTCGCCGTTTTTCTGATGGCGCAGCTCGATGATAATTACCTGCTGAACGTCGATAACCTCGGCGCGTCGGGGTTATTTTCCGCCATTATTTTGTCGGTACTGACGGTATATATCATCCGCTTTTTCATTGAGCATAAAATCTATATCCGGCTACCGGAAAGTGTGCCGCCTGCGGTGTTGCAGTCTTTCGTCAGCGTGATCCCGGCGTTTGTCTGCCTGGCACTGGTCTGGTTCGTCAGGGTGATTTTGCACTTTGATATCAACGCGTTCTTCACGATGATCCTCAGCCCGCTGGTGATTGGCCTGGGGACATTGCCGGGGATGTTAATTCTGGTGTTTCTGATTTCACTGCTTTGGTGTTGCGGAATACACGGCACCAACGTGTTATCGGGTATTACCGCGCCAATCTTCCTGAAATTCATTGTCGAAAATACGCAGGCATATCTGAGCCATCAGCCGATCCCGCATATCTTTGCCGAAGGATTTTATAACTTCTTCATTTGTACCGGCGGCTCCGGCGCGACCATGGGTTTGGTGCTGGCGATGATGATGTCGAAAAGTCGTTATTATAAATCGCTGGGCCGCATGTCTTTTGCGCCGTCCCTGTTTTGTATTAATGAGCCGGTGATATTCGGCGTGCCGATGGTTTTCAATCCGCTGATGATGTTGCCGTTAATTGTCACGCCGATGCTGCTGTGTACGATGTCTTATTTCCTGATGGAATTTAATATTATTGGCCGCCCGGTATTACAGATCCCCTGGACCATGCCGCCGTTTCTGAATGCCTATTTCGCCACTGGCGGAAATATTCCCGCGGCAATCTGGTCAGGCGTCATGATTATTATTTCGACAATCATTTATTATCCCTTCTTCCGTTTGCTGGAAAAGAAACAACTGGCGGCTGAAACAGCCGAAATCCCGGCAAAAGTGGCACAGGTCAGTGCATAAACCTTCATACAGGGAGTCTATTATCATGACGATAAACAGTGCATTTATAGGATTCGGCAAAAGCGCTACGCGTTATCACTTGCCCTACGTTTTTCAGCGCCGCGACACGTTTCGCGTAAAAACGATTTTCGATGTGACCCGCCGCCCGGCGCTGGAAGCCGAAAGCGAATATCAGGGCATTCATTTCACCGACAGCCTGAACGACATTCTGCTCGATGAAAGCATCCGGCTGGTGACGCTGTGTACGCCGCCGGAAACGCACTACAATTTCGCCCGTCAGTGTCTGGAGCACGGGAAAAACGTCATCGTCGAAAAACCGTTTACCCGCACGCTGGCTGAAGCGCAGGCGTTGTTTGCCCTGGCCGCAGAAAAGGGTCTCACAGTCACGCCATTCCAGAATCGCCGTTTTGACAGCTGTTTTTTAGCCGCTAAAAAAGTGATCGACAGCGGCGTGCTTGGGAAAATTGTCGAGTTCGAAAGCCACTTCGACTATTTCCGTCCCGATGCGCCTGACGCACCCGGTGATTTCACCGATGGCGCATTTTACGGGTTGGGCGTGCATCTTATCGATCAGGTCGTCAGCCTGTTCGGCCGACCGGAATTCGTGCATTACGATATCCGCTCTGTCAGGAATAAAAATAACCCTGACGATACGTTTGAATTGCAACTTTATTACGGCGATATCAAAGCGATCGTGAAATGCAGCCATCTGGTCATGCAGCCTTATCCGAAATTCATTGTTAACGGTGAAAACGGGTCATTTATCAAACTGAATATCGACCAGCAGGAAACCTGTCTTAAAGCCGGAATAATGCCGGGCAGCCCTCATTTCGGGCAGGAGTCAGAATTCGGCTTGCTGAAATATCAGAATCAGCGCGGTGAAATTATCACTGAAAAAGTCAATGCCGGTACCGGCGATTATGGCCGCGTTTACGACGCGGTTTACGCCACGCTGGTGCATAGAAAACCGCCTTATATTTCGCAGCAGGACGTCATGACCACCATGGAAATTCTGCATCGCGCCTTTGAGCAACCGGCTCCGGCGCTGATAAAACTCCGTTAGCCCCTCAGCGCGCCGCGCATTTTTCACGGCGGCGCGCCCGGATGACACCTCTGCGTGTTCTGTTTATACTGCCCGAAAATAAACCGCTGCAAGAAGGCGTTACGCCATGGCCGCCCGTTACATTGATATTAAAAACAGCCTGAAACAGGCGATCCTCAATAAAGAATATCGTGTCGGGGACAAAATCCCTTCTGAGCGGGAATTAGCGGCGCACTACGACGTCACGCGCGTCACCCTGCAAAAAGCGATGCATATGCTTGAACAGGAAGGCTTCATCGAGCGCATCCACGGCAAAGGCATGTACGTCACCAAAGTGATTGAAGATAACGTTTATTTGCTCAATAACGGCACCAGCGATTCTATTCTGGGTTTTTCGCGTGAATTTAAAAATCAGGTTAAAGTCTCCAGCAAGCTGATTACGTTGAACAAAATCGCTGCGGGAGAATATATCGCCGCTCAGCTGGATATTCATCCGGATGAAGACGTTCATTATATCCGCCGTATCCGGCTGGTTGATAATATCCCGGTGCTGATTGAAGACTCGTATATTCCCTGCGCTGTCATAACGTCAATTCCAGAAGCCGTTTTACAAGAAGCGTCTTTATATGAATATATTGAAAACAAAACGGGCCGGAAAATTAAATTCTATAATTCGGTGATCGAGGCCGCGCTGTTCGACGAAACGCTCTGCGCATTGCTGAACATTGAAACCGGTAGCCCGATGCTGAAAGTCTCCGGCGTCACCAAGCTGGAGGACGGCAAAGCCTTCAATTACTCCATCAGTTTTAACCGCGCAGACATGTTCAAAATTAAGAACAGCTGGGTCGGGAAGTAAGATGGCGGCGTTTTACGGGCAACTTGAAGGCCGAATGTTTATACTGTCCGCAATACGCCACTCCGGAATGATAAAGTTATGTTGAGTTACCGCCACAGTTTTCACGCCGGCAACCATGCCGACGTCCTTAAACACACCGTTCAGAGCCTGATCATTGAATCTCTGAAAGAAAAAGAAAAACCCTTCCTTTATCTCGACACCCACGCGGGTGCCGGGCGCTATCAGCTGAGTGGCGAACACGCCGAACGTACCGGCGAATATCTGGAAGGTATCGCGCGCATCTGGCAACGTGATGATATTCCTGAAGAACTGGCGGCGTATATGTCTGTCGTCAATCACTTCAACCGCAATGAAAACCTGCGTTATTACCCGGGTTCGCCGCTGATTGCCCGTCAGCTATTGCGTGAAGACGACAAACTGCACCTGACCGAACTGCACCCGAGCGATTTCCCGCTGCTGCGCAGTGAATTCCAGAAAGATGACCGTACCCGCGTTGCGCGTGCCGACGGTTATCAGCAGCTGAAAGCTCAGTTACCGCCGCCGTCACGCCGCGGGCTGATCCTGATGGACCCGCCGTACGAAATGAAAACCGATTATCAGGACGTGGTAAAAGGCATTCAGGAAGGCTACAAGCGTTTTGCCACCGGCACTTACGCGCTGTGGTATCCGGTCGTGATGCGCCAGCAAATCAAAAAAATGCTGCGTGACCTCGAAGCAACGGGTATCCGCCGTATCCTGCAAATCGAACTGGGCGTGCGTCCGGACAGCGATCAGCGCGGCATGACGGCTTCCGGCATGATCGTGATTAATCCGCCGTGGAAACTCGAGCAGCAGATGAATAACGTGCTGCCGTGGCTGCTGAAAGTGCTGGTGCCTTCCGGCACCGGTCACACCACGGTTAACTGGGTTGTCCCTGAGTAAGTAAAGATTTCCCCCTCGCTGAGACCTTTTTCTAAGGTCTCAGCTATCAAACCTATTGCAGCCATCGATCCAAACTTTGCGACAAAACGCATTCACGCGCTAAACTCACAAGCAATTTTTAAGATTAGCGACGCCGGTATGGCGTTCTTCATTTTTGACAACTCATGGAAAATCCGATGACCAAACATTATGACTATCTGGCAATTGGCGGCGGCAGCGGCGGTATCGCATCAATCAACCGTGCAGCCATGTATGGGAAAAAATGTGCGCTGATCGAAGCTAAAGAGCTGGGCGGCACGTGCGTCAACGTGGGTTGTGTCCCGAAAAAAGTGATGTGGCACGCCGCGCAAATCGCTGAAGCGATCCGCAACTACGGCCCGGACTATGGCTTTGATACCACCGTAAACAGTTTCAACTGGAAAACGCTGGTCGCCAACCGTACCGCTTACATTGACCGCATTCATACCTCGTACGACAACGTACTGGGTAAAAATAAAGTGGACGTGATCAAGGGCTTCGCACGCTTTGTTGACGATCACACCGTTGAAGTGAACGGTGAGAAGATCACTGCGGATCACATCCTGATCGCCACCGGCGGACGTCCCAGCCATCCGGATATTCCGGGTGCAGAATTCGGCATCGATTCCGATGGTTTCTTTGATCTGACCGAAATGCCAAAACGCGTTGCCGTGGTTGGCGCAGGTTACATCGCGGTAGAAATCGCCGGTGTGATGAACGCGCTGGGTGCTGAAACGCACCTGTTCGTGCGTAAACACGCGCCGCTGCGTACTTTCGATCCGCTGATTGTCGAAACGCTGGTGGAAGTGATGGAAACCGAAGGCCCGGCGCTGCATAAAGAATCCATTCCGAAAGAAGTGGTAAAAAATGCCGACGGCAGCCTGACGCTGAAACTGGAAAACGGTCAAGAATTTGAAGTCGACAGCCTGGTCTGGGCGATTGGCCGCGAACCGGAAACCGACAATTTCAACCTGAAAGCGACCGGCGTGAAAACCAACGAAAAAGGGTATATCGTCGTCGATAAGTTCCAGAATACCAGCGTAAAAGGTATTTATGCGGTGGGCGATAACACCGGTGCGGTTGAACTGACACCCGTGGCTGTCGCAGCAGGCCGTCGTCTTTCCGAGCGCCTGTTCAACAACAAACCGGAAGAACATCTGGATTACAGCAACATCGCCACCGTCGTGTTCAGCCACCCGCCAATCGGCACGGTCGGCCTGACTGAACCGCAGGCGAAAGAGCAGTTCGGCGAAGACAACGTAAAAGTGTACAAATCTGCATTTACCGCGATGTACACCGCTGTCACGCAGCACCGTCAGCCGTGCCGCATGAAACTGGTATGCGTCGGTAAGGAAGAGAAAATCGTCGGCATTCACGGTATCGGCTACGGCATGGACGAAATGTTGCAGGGCTTCGCGGTCGCACTCAAAATGGGCGCAACCAAGAAAGACTTCGACAACACCGTCGCTATCCACCCGACCGGTGCGGAAGAGTTTGTGACTATGCGTTAATTCGCGGGCATTGCGCAGTGACGCAATGCACTGAAAGGCTGCCGGTTGGCAGCCTTTTTTATTGCAGTCAGTCCAGCAAAATCACTTTCGAACTGTCCGTCTCGAATAGCGGCCTGCAGAGGATTTTATAACTGTCGCGGTCAAAGTGCGGAACGGCAATATCAAAGGCTTTCGCGGCCTCCAGCGTTTTTACCGTGCCCAGATAAAACCAGTGGTTGATGACGTGATAATCCGTCTGGCCGCTGGCTTCTTCGACGATAGCGATCCGACCAGGATATGGCCAGCTGCGGATTTTCAGGGCACTGAGCGCATTTCTGAGACGTTCCTGATGCGCCTCCGGCGTTTCTTTACCACAACAAACGCCCGCGCATTTGCCCAGTGAAAAGCGGAAACAAGCGCGGTTTTTCGTCAGTTTTTCCAGCCCCAGCGCGCCGTAACACAGCTTTTCCTGATCGGCGATATCGCGGATTTTCTCGATTGCCGACATTTTCGTTTTAAACAGGCCAAACAGATCTTCGCTGTGAGAAAAATCCACGTCATCACTAAAGACAATTTGCGCACTTAATCCCTGAAGCCGGATGGAACACAGCTTGCGGGCGGTGCGCAGGCGTTTGTTAAACAACGGACGCCGGGTTTTGATCAGGTCAGATTCCAGCAACAATGCTCCGATCTCACCGGTTGTTTCGATGTGTTCGATATCGCGGGTCATATGCAGAAGTTTGGCTTCGGCAGGATTGCGAAAGTGCGACATCACGCGGCTGCGGATATTCACGCTTTTACCGATATACAGCGGAAAGGCGTTATCGTCGCCGTAAAAAATATAGACACCGCTGCTGCCGGGTAAATTTTCTAAGGTATGACGAAGATGTTCAGGATACTGATAGAGCTCGGTAAAAAGCGCTTTTTCGGGATTCCACAAATTGGCTGACCTGTTTTCTCTGCTAACTTTAACAATAAAAATGCCGTATAAAAAACAGGCGAATCATACTGGTAATGCATACAGTCATCAACCTCTGGTTAACTATTTGTTGCGTTATAACTGTAAACAATACGAAATGGAGCAGCCATTGCTACCGGAAATGATTGTCCGGCGTTCAACCATTATTGGGTGGGAAAATAAATGCGATTAAGCCTTGAAGCGCTGCTGATCCTTGACGCGTTAGACCGTCACGGCACCTTTGCCGCAGCGGCTGCCAGACTGTTTAAAACGGCTTCCGCACTGAGTTACACCGTGCAGAAAATGGAAAGCGATCTGAATATCAAACTGCTGGATCGCTCAGGCCATCGCGCCACCTTCACCCCCACCGGTCGTCTGATGCTGGATAAAGGCCGCGTGCTGCTGCGTGCCGTCAGCGAGCTGGAACAGCAGGCGCAATATGTTGAAAGCGGCTGGGAGAGCAAACTGACTATCAGCCTTGATGCTTCCGTGCCCTTCGCGCTGCTTACGCCGCTGATCGAGCGGTTTTACGCTGAGCATCAGCATACTCAGCTGTTATTCCGCCACGACGTGCTCGCCGGTTGCTGGGAAGCGCTCAGTTATGGCGAAGCCGATATCCTGTTCGGTGCAGTTCAGGAGCCACTCACGCGCAGCGGCATTGAATATCGCCCTATCGGCTGGCTGGAATATGTGTTTGCCGTTGCCCCGCATCACCCGCTCGCCTCGATGCCGGAGCCGCTGGTGCGCGAGCAAATCCGCCAGTACCGCGCGGTAGTGGTTCACGATACGTCCCGCCACAGCACAGGCGCTGATCTGCGCGTACTTGATGAGCAGAAGATGATCAGCGTTCATGACTTTAACGCCAAAGTTCATGCACAAATTGCCGGGCTGGGTTGCGGCTATCTGCCGCGTTATCTGGCTGCACCTCACCTTGAAAGCGGAACGCTGGTGGAGCGCCGTCTTGATACACAGACGCGCCGCGATCAGGCTTTTATGGCCTGGAACGAAAACGCCACCGGCAACGCTGCAATGTGGTGGCGGGAGAATTTACAGGATTTCGAGGGGATAAATACCGTTTATAGCCCGGAATAACCGGGCTGTAATTTCGGCTATCATGCCTTACGCTGTGGGGCTTTATGCACCATGGTGTAGGCATAATCGACGCCCATGCCGTATGCACCGCTATGTTCACGCACCAGATCCATCACCGCGTCGTAAGTCTCTTTACGTGACCAGTCGCGCTGATATTCCAGTAATACTTGCTGCCAGGTCACCGGCACGGCGCCAGCCTGCACCATACGGTCGATAGAACGTTCGTGCGCATCTACGCTGGTGCCGCCGGAGGTGTCGGTCACCACATACACTTCATAGCCCTCTTTCAGCGCCATCAGCGCCGGGAACGTCAGACACACTTCGGTCCACAGTGCAGAGATAATCAGTTTTTTGCGTCCTGTTGCTTCCACTGCTTTCACGAAGGCTGCATCTTCCCATGAGTTCATCGAGGTACGTTCTATCGGTTTTACATCAGGATGTACCGCCAGTAACTCCGGCCAGATATAACCGCTGAAACTTTCCGTTTCGACCGAGGTGTAAATCACCGGCACGTTAAAAACTTTGCCCGCTTTTGCGAGAGCGACAGTATTATTTTTAAGCTGCTGGCGATCGATATTTGCAACGTCGAATGACATCTGTGGCTGATGGTCGATGAAAATCAGAGTGGAGTTCTGTGGGTCGAGCAGATCGAATTTAGACATTTTCATTTCCTCGCAGAGTGCATTGTTGGGTGCGTGCTTGTATTTAACGTTTTGCTGTTGTGCTGCTGGAATTAACAATAAGGCAGGAGATGAAAAGCAGATAGCGGAAAGAATTTGGCAACTTGTTCAGATTTTTTTGACAGGAAAGACGCAAAAGAAAAAGGCATTCCCGCCAGGGAATGCCTTTTTCTTTTGCGCTTTTTTGAAAACTTCTATTAAAAATCAGGCCGTCACGCCACCGGCAGTTTATCCAGAATAGCCTGCGCGGTATTCACGTCGGTGACCAGCGAATTAATCATACCCGAACGTACTGCACCGATAATCCCGGCGGCTTTTTCCGGCGTGGCAGCCACGCCAATGGTCAGCGGCGTTTTTCGCAGTTGTTCGACCGAAGCCGCAATCATTCGCTCCTCGCCTTCCCAGTGCAATAACTCGCCGGACTCAGTGAAGTAATGGCGCAGCACATCGCCCGCCGCGTCGCTGAGCGCCTGTTCGCCCGGCGTGGCGGTGGTGGATTCGCTCGGTTTTGGTGTATGCGTCAGTCCCACGCCGACAATCGCTGCATCGAGGCGGTCCCACAGCGAAATAATTTCTTTCACGCTCGGGTCGGCGAGAAATGCATCACGCAATTCTGCCGAAGAAATATAAGGCGCATGCAGAAAATACGGCGTGCCTTCCATCTGTTCTGCCGCGCGACGCACGAACTCGGTGATCTGAAAATGCGGCGCAGACTGCTGCATTCCGCCATTGAGCGCCACGGTCATAATGCCCGGCAGACGCGGCATACCGGCCAGCGTCACCTCGCGCACCGCCCTGCCCCAGCCGATACCCAACACCGATCCCGCACCCAAACCGGCTTCCTGTAAAAGAGAAGCCAGCGGCGTCGCCAGCGCGCCGAGCACATTACCCGGCGGCGCATCCACAACATAGGCGTGTTTCAGTCCGAGACGTTTTATCAGGTCTGAAGTCATGTCTTCAGGAGAAGATAATCCCACCACTTCAATGCGCACAATCCCCGCCGCACGGGCTTTATTCAGCAGCCGGGAGATGGTTGCCGTCGACACATCCAGCTTGCGTGCAATCTCCACCTGAGACATATCAGACTCGTAATGCAGCTTGGCCACCAGGTGCATCATGGCACGCGTTGCTGCAATATCTTGCAAAATTGGCTCTTTCAGCTTGAAATTCCTTTCAGTAATGAATTACACTCAAATCGTCGATTGAGGGATTATTGCGCAACACCTGTAAAAATGCAATGTGCCGGATCGGGCTTCAACCCTTGTAAAACGGCGTGTTACGCGATTTTCCGCCCCTTTTCGTCGGGGGGAAAAGACAGAACGTCCAGTGTAATCGAGATTTTTTCATCTGTAATAAATTTCACGCAAAGGAGAGTTCCATGTCAAAAATGTCTACTTCAGAATTACGCAGCTATCAGCAGATTTGTGGCAAAAATGGCGCAATGCTGGTGATCGCCTGTGACCAGCGCGGTGCCATGCGCAGCCTGCTCGCCAGCGATCCGCAACAACAATCTGCCATTTCAGAACACGAGCTCGGGCTGATTAAAGCCGATATCACCCAATATCTCGCCAGTAAAGCGTCCTGTGTTCTCGTCGATCCGGTCTGCGCCGTGCCGCAGCTGGTGGACAACGGTATTATTGCCCGCGACACCGCCCTGCTGATTGGCCTTGATGCATCAGGCTGGGATAATTCACCGGAAGGCTACCGCCAGTCACGGCTGGTGGCGAACGTTGATGCGCGGCGCGTGCGTGAACTGGGTGCGACCGGCGGCAAAATCATGGTGTATCTGCGTTCGGATCAGGAAGCGGCGAACCGTCACAACATCGATATTTTGCGTCAGTGCATTGACGATTTCGCCCGCGAAGACCTGCTGCTGGTGGTGGAGTTCCTCACCTATAAACTCGACAATGAAACCGAGGAAGAATATAAAGAAAAAGTCCCGTCACTGATTTATGGCGGCACGAAGATTTGCCTGGAATGCGGCGCGAAGGTGCTGAAACTGCCTTATCCGGGTTCAAAGCAGGCCTGCGCAAACATCACAAAACTGGCCGGCGACGTGCCGTGGGCGGTACTTTCCGCGGGCGTAGACCATTCCACCTTCCTCAAACAAGTGGCGGATGCCATGAGCGAAGGTGCATCAGGCGTGATTGCCGGGCGTTCTCTGTGGAAAGACTGTATCTCGCTGGATCGCAGCGCGACAAAATCCCGGCTCGAATCGCTGGCGGTTCCGCGGCTGAACGAACTTCAGGCTGTTATTCAGCAATATTTCCATGCCCCGACCCGCAACCAAACTGAACAGGTGGAACATGTCTGAAAACAGAAGCGCCTCACGAAATGGCTTTACCGGCAAACGCGTCATCCTGGTAAACGGGATCCCGGCGTCAGGTAAAAGCCGGCTCGCCGTTGAGCTTTCTGAATACAGCGGCTGGCTGCAACTGTCGCTTGATGGCATCAAAAACCCGTTTCTTCAGCGGCTGCAAAATGTCGATCGCCCTTTTAACCGCGTGCTCGGGCTGGCAAGTTATCAGGTTATCTGGGATATCATCGGCGGCGCATCGCAGGGCAGCACCTTTATTGCCGATGCGTGGTTTGGTTTCCAGCCAAAAGAGGTGTTGCAGGATTATCTGCAACGGGCGGGCGTCACGCAAGTTCTCGAAATCTGGTGTCAGATTGATGCAGAACTCGCTGCGGAACGTTTTGCTTCACGACTCGGGGAACGTTTACCCGGACACGTCGGGGCAGAATATATTCCCGAATTAAAAATTCTCGCCGGAAATGCACGACCAATGACGTTAGGGCCAGTTTATTGTGTTGACCAGAATGTTATTGGACAAAATAAGCCTGTTAATATTGTTGGTATTCACGAATGGATAATGAATTCCTTCAATACACAGATTCAATAAATACGTCCATGAGGAAATATTCATTTACTGAAAAGTAAGCTAATTCTGATATCAGGACCTTGTTAATACACTACTATCATTGATTCCTTCACGTCGCCTGAAATTAATATCTTTCATTGATGACTAACAGGACTGGATAGATCACAGTTTTTATTTTAATTAAATATCATACTGAGAAAAGACCCTATTCATATGAAGAGGTATTATGTTAAGCGACTGGATTAATGAAAGTAACACCACCATTATTACCAAAATTGATGACTGGAAAAGTGCCGTGGCATTAGCTGTGCAGCCTTTAATTGATTCCGGCGCCGCCGAAAGTCGCTATCTTCAGGCGATATATGATATGCACCGCGAAATCGGTCCTTATTATGTGCTGGGAGAAGGTATTGCCATGCCTCACGCCAGGCCGGAAGAAGGTGTGGTAAGAACGGCACTCTCTCTGGTGATTGTTTCAGAAGGCGTTGAATTTGGCAGCGAAGATAATGATCCGGTTTATGTTATTTTCGCGCTGGCCGCCGTGGACAGCCATTCGCACATTGAAATGATCGCCAGCCTCTCTCATCTTTTCTGCGATGATGAAGCGGCTAAAAAATTAAAACTGAGTAAAAACAAGCAGGAAGCTTTAGACATTATCCGGCAGTTTTAGACGTGAAGTGTAGAGAGACGAACATAACCCTTAATGAACACCTACAAAGAACCTAAGGAAACGTGATGAAAAAGTTATCTATTCTTGCGGTATGCGGTGCGGGTTTAGGCAGCAGTTTTGCCTGTGAAATGAGTATTGAAGCCGCGCTGAAAGATTTAGGCGTGGAGGCGGATTTATCGCACTGCGATATTTCCAGCGCTACCTCATCCAGAGCCGACATTATTATGACCGGCGAAAACTTCAGATCACAGTTCCAGCATTACACCATCAGCGCCAATATTATTTACCTCAAACGCCTGGTGGATAAAAATGAAATAAAAACCAAGCTGACGCCTGTCCTTCAGGAAATGGGTCACCTGGCAATCTGATAATAATAACGTTTTGACTCACAGAACGTATAAATCTACAGAACAATTACCGTGAACTCTACAGGGGACACTTATGTCTTTCCTTCACTTTATTGTCAATGATGTATTAGGCCAGGCATCAATATTAATTTCGCTGATTGCCATGATTGGCCTGATTGCATTAAAGAAAAGTCCGGGGCAAGTTATTACCGGCACATTAAAAACGCTGCTCGGATTTCTGGTTTTACTTTCCGGCGCCAGTATTATTGTCAATGCGCTGACCTTCCTGGGCGAAATATTCCAGAAAGGTTTTCATATGCGCGGCGTGGTCACCGACGTCGGTTCAATCGCCGGTATCGCACAACAAACGCTCGGGCGGGAAACCGCATTAATTATGGTTCTGGCGTTTATCGTTAATATCCTGATTGCCCGTCTGACCCGCTTTAAATATATCTTCCTCACCGGTCAGGCGTCATTGTGGATGGCGACCGTCTGTTCCGTTATCGGCTATATGGGCGGCCTGCGCGGTGCGGAGCTGATCATTACCGGCGGCGTGATTGCCGGTGTGATGGCGGTCGGTATGCCGGTGCTGGCACAACCGATTGTGCGCAAAATTACCGGCTCTGATGACTTTGCGCTCGGCCATTTCTGTACTATCGGTTACATCGTGCAGGCTGGCGTGGCGAAAATCACCGGTAACGTCAACAAAAGCACCGAAGATCTCGAATTGCCGCAGGCACTCTCCTTCCTGCAAGACACCTATCTGTCGATGATGGTGGTGATGATCCCGATTTACCTGATCCCCGCCATCGCCGCCGGGCCGGAAGTCGTCGCGCCTTTCGCCAACAACGTTAACTATCTGGTCTACTCGTTCCTGCAATCCATTCAGTTTGTGGTCGGCGTTTACGTGCTGCTCTCCGGTGTACGCCTGCTGCTGGCGGAAATCGTGCCAGCATTCCGCGGCATCGCCCTGCGCATCGTGCCCAACGCCATTCCGGCGCTCGATTGCCCGGTGCTTTTCCCCTACGCACCGAACGCCGTCATCATCGGTTTTATTTCCACCACCATCGGTTCTGTCATCGGCATGTTCCTGTTTCCGAGTCTCGGGCTGGCGATGATTTTACCGGGCATGCTGACCAACTTCTTCGCGGGCGGCACGGCGGGTATTTTCGGTAATGCGGTGGGCGGACGGCGCGGCGCGATTATCGGCGGCATCTTCCACGGCCTGTTTATCACCCTGCTGCCTGCTCTTTTACTGCCGCTGCTCGGCAAGTTCGGTTTCTCGAACGTGACCTTCAGTGATTCGGACGTCATCAGCGTCGGGCTGGTATTCGGCCACATTCTCAACTTCTTCCACTAAGTGATCCGGAGGTTAAGGTTATGGACACACGCATTGAACAAATTTTAGCGCAGCAACTGCCGCCTCAGGATTCGGCGAAAGCGCTGAACGAACTGGGAAAACAGTTTCAGGAACAACAGGATCTGGACGCGGCCATTGCCTGCTGGGAACAAAGTATGGCCTGTTATGGCAAGCCGGGATTTGCACAGGCGCAATTGATGAAAGCTTATAACGTGCGGCGACGCCAGTGTTCGGAAGCCGGTGACGGTCAGGGGCTGGAGGTATATTCGGAGAAAATCGATGCGCTGATGCAAAAAAGTAAGGATGCCATCCGCTACGGTTTCTGAGGCAGAAAAAAGCCAGAACGAAGGTTCTGGCTTCTGCCATTTACTGATTCAGCGATTTCGTCCGTTGCGCAAAGCTCTTACGCAACTTTTGCAGTTTCGGTGGGATCACCGCCATGCAGTAGCGGTTCTGCTGCCCGGCACCTTCCCAGTAATTTTGGTGATAACCTTCCGCCACAAACACTTCGCCCAGCGGTTCGATGCTGGTGACAACCGGATCATTATGGTCCTGCTGTGCGCGCAAAATTGCGGCTTCCGCTTCGTTTTTTTGCTGTTCACCGGCGGGGAATATCACCGAGCGATATTGCGTGCCGACATCATTTCCCTGACGGTTCAGCTGGGTTGGATCATGCGTGACGAAGTGAATATCCAGCAAATCGCCGTAACTGAGTTTCGCCGGGTCAAAACCGACCCGAATGGCTTCTGCGTGACCGGTTACGCCCGTGCAGACCTGCTCATACGTCGGGTTCGGGCGCGTGCCGCCCGTGTAAACACTTTCCACCGACTCCACGCCGATGACGTCTTTGAACACCGCTTCCGTACACCAGAAACAGCCGCCACCGAAGATAGCGTATTCGATTGTCATACAGACTCCTTGATTTAGGGGACAGAGAAATAATGGGGGCGGAACACGCAGAGATAAAGAGAAGATAATAAAAAATGCCGTATGAAATTCTTCATTGCTGAAATTTATAATATTTTAGGCAAACTGATTTACCTTATAAAGAGTAGTGATTTTCCGTCTGATTGATCTGCATTTTTTTTCATGGCAGTATCGTTGCGATTGAAATACAGGAAATTCCCCCTATGAAAGACGTAATTGAAGGCTTCCTCAGATTCCAGAAAGAAGCGTTTCCGCAACGCTCTAAGTTATTCAAAGAACTCGCATTAAACCAAAATCCTAAGACTCTGTTTATATCCTGCTCTGACAGCCGGTTAGTGCCGGAATTAGTCACGCAGCGTGAACCGGGCGAACTGTTTGTTATCCGTAATGCCGGTAACATTGTGCCGCCATTCGGGCCGGAACCGGGCGGCGTTTCTGCCACCGTCGAGTACGCCGTAAAGGCGCTGGGCGTAAAAGATATCGTGATCTGCGGGCATTCCAACTGCGGCGCGATGGGCGCGATCGCTAACTGTACCTGCCTGGATCACATGCCAGCGGTAGCTCACTGGCTGCGTTATTCCGATGCGGCAAAAGCCATCAACGAAGCCACTGAACACGCCACACCGGAAGCGCGCGTCAACGGCATGGTGCATCAGAATGTGGTCGCACAGCTGAGCAACCTGCGCACGCATCCTTGCGTGGCGGTGGCATTAGCGAAAGGCGAAGTGACCCTGCACGGCTGGGTTTACGATATTGAATCAGGCTGTATCGAAGCCTTTGATGCGAAGAGCGCCAGCTTTATTTCGCTGTCAGATAATCCGGAAGTCAGAGCCAGTTAATTAATTTTTCGCATACCGGAAAATTAATTATCATCCGGAATATTGTGGGTAATATTCCGGATGATAAATCAAAGCATCACCCCGTTCGTTATTTGAAATAATCCTTTCCAGAGCACTAAATCAGCGCCCGCTAAATCAACACTCATTATAATCTGAACGCGACACCACCTTTTCACCAGAGTGAGAAAACTGATGCCCCTTACGCCGTTAAACCGTCTGGCCGATTTGCCTGCCGCGCAGTGGGATGCTCTGGTGCCAGCGCAACAACCCTTCCTCAGCCATGCGTTTTTATCCACGCTCGAAGACAGTGGCAGCCTGGGGCCAAATTCCGGCTGGCGTGCGGAACATCTTCTGTGGGAGGAAAACGGCAAAATTCTGGCGGCCATTCCCGGCTATCGAAAACGCCATTCTTACGGAGAATACGTGTTTGATCAGGGCTGGGCGGATGCCTGCCAGCGCTCGGGCATTGCGTATTACCCCAAATGGCTGGGCGCCGTGCCGTTCAGCCCGGTGACCGGCGCACGGCTGCTGGGCGATGAGTCTGCTGCGGTCAGCCTGTTACAGGCATTACCGGATTATCTGCAAGAAAACGGCCTGACCGGCGCGCACATCAATTTTACTGACGTGCGCGCTAACCGGTTAATCGGGGCTGAACCCGTCTGGCAACACCGGCAGGGATTGCAATATCACTGGCATAACCGCGGTTATCGCGATTTTCAGGATTACCTCGATGCGCTCACGTCGCGCAAGCGTAAACAGTTTCGCAAAGAACGCGAACAGGTGGCATCACAGGGTATCGAATTTATCTGGAGGGAAGGCGCACAGGTTACTGAAGCGCAGTGGGATTTCGTCTACGCCTGCTACAGCAATACCTATCATATCCGTGGCCAGTCGCCCTACCTGACCCGCGCCTTTTTCAGCCTGCTGGCAGAAAGAATGCCGGAGGCGATCCGCGTGGTGATGGCGCAGCAAAATGGCCGCGACGTGGCGATGGCGTTCAGCTTAATCAGTGGCGATACGTTTTATGGCCGCTACTGGGGCTGTCTGGCGGAGTTCGACCGGCTGCACTTCGAAACCTGTTTCTATCAGGGGATGGAATATGCGATTGCACACGGACTGGCGCGGTTCGATGCGGGCGCGCAGGGCGAACACAAACTGCTGCGCGGGTTTGAGCCGGTGATCACCGACTCATGGCACTATTTACGGCATCCGGGTCTGCGCGACGCCGTCGAAGATTTTCTGGTGGAAGAGCGTGCCGGCGTGCAGCGCTGGGCCGATGAAGCCCGTGAAGTGCTGCCCTACCGGCACGCTCCGTCTTAAAGAAAGATTAATCCATCCCGACAAATCCACCGGTCTGATGCTGCCACAAACGGGCATACAGACCGCCGTGCGCCAGCAGCTCGGCGTGGCTTCCCGTCTCAACAATCTGCCCTTTTTCCAGCACCACCAGACGATCCATTTTGGCAATGGTCGATAACCGGTGCGCAATCGCAATCACCGTTTTACCGTCCATCAGCGTTTCCAGGCTTTCCTGAATCGCCGCTTCCACTTCTGAATCCAGTGCAGAAGTGGCTTCATCCATAATCAGGATCGGCGCATTTTTCAGTAACACGCGGGCAATGGCGATACGCTGACGCTGCCCGCCGGAAAGTTTCACGCCGCGCTCCCCGACGTGCGCATCCAACCCGGTTCGCCCCAGTGAATCATAAAGCTGCGGAATGAATTCATCGGCACGCGCCTGACGTATCGCCAGCTGCAATTCTTCATCCGTCGCGCCCGGTCTGCCGTACAGCAGATTGTCGCGAATCGAACGGTGCAGCAGCGAGGTATCCTGCGTGATCATACCGATTTGCGCGCGCAGACTGCCCTGCGTGACGTCGGCAATATTCTGCTCATCAATTAAAATCCGCCCGCCATCGATGTCGTAAAGCCGGAGCAAGAGGTTCACCAGCGTGGATTTCCCCGCGCCGGAAGGCCCGATCAGGCCGATCTTCTCACCGGGGCGGATCGCCAGATCCAGATCCCGGATCACCGGGCTGCCTTTTCCATAGTTGAAGTTCACGTGATCAAAACGGATCGCACCCCGATCAACTTTCAGCGCCGGAGCCTGCGGCTTATCCGTGACGGTCAGCGGCTGCGCGATGGTGTGCAGGCCATCCTGCACCGTACCGATATTCTCGAAAATGCCGTTCACCACCCACATAATCCAGCCGGACATATTCACGATACGAATCACCAGCCCCGTCGCCAGGGCAATAGCCCCGACGGTGATCAGCGATTGTGTCCACAGCCACAGCGCCAGCCCGGTGCTGGAAACAATCAGCAGACCGTTAAGCGTGGTAATCGCAAATGCCATGCCGGTTAACAGGCGACCAGCCAGCTGGGTTTTAATGGTTTGTTCCGTGATGGCTTCGCGTGCGTACTGCTGCTCCAGATCGGTATGCGCGAACAGTTTGAGCGTCGAAATATTGGTATAGCCGTCCACAATGCAGCCCATCAGTTTCGAACGGGCTTCGGACGATTCAACCGAACGCTGCTTCACGCGCGGAACGAAATACCACAGGCAGATTGCGTAACAGAAAATCCAGATAATCAGCGGGATCATCAGACGCCAGTCGGCTTGCGCAAACAGAAACAATGCGCTGGCAGCGTAAATCACCACGTGCCAGATGGCATCAACCATTTGTACCGCAGAATCGCGCAGCGAACTGCCGGTCTGCATGATGCGCTGGGCAATACGCCCGGCAAAATCGCTCTGGAAAAAGTTGAGGCTCTGTCTGAGGACGTATTTGTGATTCTGCCAGCGGATCATGCTGGTCATGCCGGGCGTCAGCGTCTGATGAACCAGCAAATCATTCAGCCCGAAAAACACCGGCCGCATGATCATCGCCACCGCTGCCATCCACAGCAGTTCGCCCATATGGTCAGAGAAAAAACTGCCCGGCGGTGTGTCTTTGGTGAGATCAATAATCTGGCTGAGATAGCTGAACAGCGACACTTCAATCAGTGACGCCACCAGCCCGACGACCAGCAATACCGCAAAACTCGGCCAGACCTGACGCAGATAATAAAGATAAAAAGGCCAGACTTTACCCGGCGGCTCAGCCCCCGGTGCCTCCCGAAAAATGTCGATCATTCGCTCGAAACGGCGAAAAAGCATAGCATTCCCCCTCTGGAATTTCCCTGGCGACGTCGATCTTTCCCATGCCATTTCAACGCCGTAAAGGGGAAAGCTTAGTGCATTTCACCAATAACGTAGCGGCCTATTTCTTCAGCACCGCATCTTTTTGCAGCAGAGAAAGAATGAACGTCAGCACCATTACGCAGGCGGCAATCAGGTACACCGAGTGCAGCGCCGAGCCGAAAGCCTGCAAATAATCATCGCGGATGGCAGCCGGGAGTTCCTGCACCGCCTGTGCGCCCATCGAACGCGGAAGGACAGTGCCTTCCGGGATCCGCGCTATCAGCTGGTCACGCAGGACGTGGGTGAAAATCGCGCCAAACATCGCCACTCCGATGGAGCCGCCGATTGAACGGAACAGCGTGACGCCGGACGTCGCCACGCCCATCTGCTTCATCGATACCGAGTTTTGTACCGCCAGCACCAGCACCTGCATCACCATCCCAAGACCAAAACCGAGCACGCCGATGTAGAGATACAACATATGCACCGGCGTGCTGACTTTAAGACGGGCCAGTAACAACATGCCGGCGAAACTCAGCAGGGTACCGATAATCGGGAAGATGCGATAACGGCCGATGCGGCTGATCAGTCGTCCGCTGACAATCGAACTGACCAGCAACGCGCCCATCAGCGGCAACAGTTGCATGCCCGCTTCTGACGGTGACGAGCCTTTTACTACCTGCAAATACAGAGGCAGGAAGGTCATCGACCCCATCAGCGACATCCCGATAATAAAGCTGATGGCGCAGCTCAGCAGGAACGTGCGGTCGCGGAATAACCCGAGCGGAATAATCGGTTCTGCGGCCAGCGTTTCTTCATAGATGAATCCACCGAGCGTAACGAGTCCGAACGCCAGAATGCACCACAGCTGCGGATCCGACCACTGATAGACCGTGCCACCTTCGCTGGTGAACAAAATAATGCAGGTCAGCGCCGCCGCCAGATAACCCGCGCCGAGGAAGTCAATTTCATGGCGAATACGCGCGGTCTGCGATTTCAGCGCCACGCCGATGACCAGCAGCGCGAAAATACCCAGCGGCAGGTTGATGTAGAAAATCCAGCGCCACGAAATATGCTCCACCAGAAAACCACCGATCAGCGGTCCGATGACTGTCGCCAGCCCGAATACGCCGCCGAAAAGGCCCTGATATTTCCCGCGTTCTGAAGGCGGGATCACATCGCCGACCGCGGCCATACTGACCACCATCAGCCCGCCGCCGCCCAGTCCCTGCAGCGCGCGCATCAGGATCAGCTGCGTCATGTTCTGCGCCAGTCCGCACAAAACCGACCCGAGCAGGAACACAATAATCGCGGTTTGCAGGACGATTTTGCGGCCAAGCAGATCGCCGAATTTACCGTACAGCGGTACGACAATGGTTGACGCCAGCAGGTAAGACGTCACCACCCACGAAAGCTGATCCAACCCGCCCAGCTCGCTCACAATCGTCGGCAGCGCGGTGGAGACAATCGTCTGGTCGAGCGCGGCCAGCAGCATTACCAGCATCAGTGCGGAGAACAGCAGCTTTATCGACGGCTTCTGTTCTGCGACATCACTCTGCGCTGAATGTATAGTGGTCATGAATAGCTTCCTGACTTGTAATTAATTAACTGTATAATTAATATTGAAGCATCCACCCTATCCGGTCAATGGATCAAACCGCTTATGACAGACAGAAAAATCTCAGAAACGACAGGAACCGCACAAAAGGATCAAACGCCAGCACGCCGTCCGGGCCGCCCGCGCAGCGCCAAAAAAGGTGCGGACAAGCGGGAATTGCTGCTGGATGCCGCTCTGAAACTGTTTGCCCAATACGGTATCGCCGAAACGCCGCTGAGCCAGATTGCCAAAGAAGCAGGCGTGACTACCGCCATGCTGCATTACTATTTTAATACCCGCGAGCAGCTGCTGGACGTCATGATCGACGAACGTTTTCAGCCGGTGCGCGCCGGGTTTACCGATATTTTTGAAACCCACGCCGACGATCCGCTGATGGCGATTACGCACATGGCGCAATGCATGATTGATGCCGCGGAAAAATACCCGTGGGTGGCGCCACTGTGGGTACGTGAAGTGATCAGCGAAAGTGGCATGCTGAAAAAGCGTATGGAAGAACGTAATGGCGACAAAAACCGCAAAGTCGTTCATGAATCGATAACACGCTGGCAGGCAGAAGGACGTCTGAACCCCGACCTGAATCCGGCGCTGCTGTTTATTTCATTGTTCGGCCTGACGCTGTTCCCGATGGCTTCCATGAAAATGAGAAAAGAAGGCGGCTCGCTGATTTCTCCCGACATGCTGCGCCAGCACGTCTCCCTGCTGCTCTTTAACGGGCTGGGGCCGCAGAAGCGCTGAGCGAAATTCTGACCGCGCGGGTGACTCCCGCGCAACTCTCTTTAATCCCTTCTTTTTGTACTGAAAAATATTGTGCAGACTCGACTATCATGTAGCGAAAATGTTGCCGTTACTCAGGGAATGCCGTTAAACATGAAGGGAATGCCGCCGCTGATCCTCGCTCTGCTTGCCAGTTCGTTAGTACTCACTATCGGACGCGGCGTCACGCTGCCTTTTATCACTATTTATCTGACTGAGCACTATCATCTGTTGCCGAAGAGCGTCGGGATTATTCTCGGGGCCAGTCTGGCGATCGGTATTCTCAGCAGTCTCTATGGCGGCTATCTGGTGGATAAATTCAATCACCGGACGCTCATCACCGTTTCCGTCAGCCTGTTTGGTTTGAGCTTTCTGCTGCTGCCGTTTCTGCCCAATGTGACCGGCGTTCTGCTGGTTCTGGCGTTGCTCAATGCCTCTTACGCCCTGCTCAGTATTACGCTCAAAGCCTGTATCGCCAGCTGGTTGCCGGTGGAAAAACGGGTTAAAGCCTTTTCGATGAACTACACGCTGGTGAACGTCGGCTGGGCGGTGGGATCTTCGCTGGGTGTCTGGCTGGCGGGTTTCAGCCCGATGCTGCCGTTCGTGATTTCCGGCATGCTGGCGCTGGGCACCGTGATTTCCCTGACCTGGGGACTGCGCAATATTCCGCACAAACCACCGCAGACCACGCCTGAACAAAAACCGCTGCCCAAACCCAATCTGCGCCAGACACTGAGCATTCTCGCCCACGACCGTCGCCTGATTTACTTCACGCTGGGCAGCACGCTGGGGTCGATAGTGTTCGGGCAGTTCGCCGGTTATCTGTCGCAGTATCTGATTCTGGTTTCCAATCCGGCGTTTGCCTACAAAATTATCGGCGCCGTGATGATCACCAACGCCGTCATCGTGATCGCCTTCCAGTACGTTTTAAGCAGCCGGATGAAACAAAAAAGCCTGCTGAAATGGCTGCTGCTCGGCACTATTTTCTTCATCATCGGCCTGATTGGCTTCATGACGGCCGGGCAATCCGTGCTGTTCTGGATCATCGCGATGGCGATTTTCAGCTTTGGCGAGCTGATCGTTATTCCGGTCGAATACATGTTTATCGACTATATCGCGCCGGAAAACATGAAAGGCAGCTACTACGGCATGCAAAACCTGAGCAATCTTGGCGGCGCCATCAACCCAGTGATGTGCGGATTCCTGCTCAGTTACGCCGCGCCGCCGGTGATGTTTATTGCGCTGATTGCCGCTTCGGCGGGCGGGCTGGTGTTCTTTTGGATGGGCCACCGGCTGGCGTCGCGGATAGCATAAAAAAGCCCTGAACGTTTACACGGTCAGGGCTTTAAGGATCCCGAAACTTACTCTTCCAGCCCGCGGTTTTTCAGCATCGGCTCAATCGACGGTGCTTTGCCACGCCAGGTTTCATAGAGCTTTTCGAGGTCTTCGCTGTTACCGCGCGAGAGGATCTGGTCGCGGAATTTTTGACCATTTTCACGCGTCAGCCCGCCCTGCTCCGTAATGCCCGCAAAGGCATCATCGGCCAGCATTTCTGTCCACAGGTAGGCATAATATCCGGCGGCATAACCATTCCCCCAGATGTGCTGGAAATAGCTGGAACGGTAGCGCGGCGGCACATACGCCAGATTCACTTTGTCTTTCGCCAGCGATTCGGCTTCGAACTTATCCACATCCTGCTGCGGTTCCGTAGCGCTCAGGCTGTGCCAGTGCATGTCCAGAAGTGCAGCGGCCAGCAGCTCGGTCATGTCATAACCTTTATTAAACTTGCTGGCTTTCTCGATTTTGTCCTGCAAAGCCTGCGGCATGACTTCGCCGGTCTGATAATGCTTCGCGAAGTGAGTAAACACTTTCGGGTCACTCGCCCAGTGCTCGTTAAACTGGGACGGGAATTCGACGAAATCGCGCGGCGTTGCGGTGCCTGAAAGGCTCGGATATTGCTGGTCGGCAAACAGCCCGTGCAGCGTATGACCGAACTCGTGGAACATCGTGATCACGTCATCCCACGACAACAACGCCGGTTGCCCCGCCGCCGGTTTCTGGAAGTTAGCGACGTTATAAATCACCGGTTTGGTGCCGAGCAGTTTGGACTGATCGACGAAATTACTCATCCACGCGCCGCCTCCTTTGTTATCACGCTGATAATAATCGGCGTAAAACAGCGCCATCGATTTACCGTCTTTATCGAAGACTTCAAAAACGCGCACATCGGGGTTCCAGACCGGCAGGTCTTTGCGCTCTTTAAACGTGATGCCGTACAGCAGATTCGCGGCATAAAACACGCCGTTTTCCAGCACATTATTTAGCTCGAAATACGGTTTGATCTGCGCGTCATCAAGATCGTATTTCTCTTTGCGTACCTGCTGGGCGTAATGCTGCCAGTCCCAGGCCGCAACGCTGAATCCGCCCTTCTGTTTATCGATTTCTGACTGAATATCTTTCGCCTCACGCTCAGCGCGGGCGGTCGCGGCTGGCACAATTTTGTGCATAAAATCCAGCGCAGCTTGCGGCGTTTTCGCCATCTGGTCTTCCAGCTTCCACGCTGCATAACTCGGGTAGCCCAGCACCTGAGCCTGCTCCGCTCGCACTTTTGCCAGCTTCGCTATCAGTTCGCGGGTGTCGTTGGCATCGCCCTTTTCGGCGCGATTAATGGAAGCTTCATAGAGCGCCTTGCGGGTATCGCGGTTTTCCAGCGACTGCAACAAAGGCTGTTGCGTGGTGTTTTGCAACACCAGCAACCACGCATTATCCAGCTTGCGGTCTTTGGCCGCCTGCGCCGCCGCAGAAAGCTCGGCCTCGCTCAGCCCGGAAAGCTGCGCTTTGTCTTTCACCGTCAGTCCGCCCGCTTTGGTCGCCGCCAGTAATTTATTGGTAAATTGCGTACTGAGCGTCGCCGCCTGCTGGTTCAGCGCTTTGAGTTTGTCTTTACCGGCATCCGAAAGATTCGCACCTGCCAGCTCGAAATCTTTATACGTGACGTCAATCAGACGCTGCGATTCCGCATCCAGTTTCAGCGTATTGCGCTGGTCATACACCGTTTTCAGGCGGGCAAACAATTTGCTGTTGAGGTGAATGCTGTCGTCCATTGCCGCCAGTTTTGGCGACGTATCTTCATCAATTTTTTGCAGCGTATCGTTGGTATTCGCGCCAGTCATCGCGCCGAAAACGCTCTGAACACGCTGCAACGTGCCGCCGGATTTTTCCAGCGCAACATAGGTATTTTCGAATGTCGGCGGTGAAGAGTCGTTGGCAATTTTATCGACTTCAGCCAGTTTCTGGCGGATTCCTTCGAGGATGGCCGGCTCATAATCGCTGTCTTTATAGAGATTAAATTGTGGTGCCTGATATTCCAGCGGGCTGGGTTTCAGAAATGGATTATCTTTACTGATGGCATGATTCATGACGGGCTCCTGCGTGGCGGGCTGCACGCTCTGCGCAGCGCCTGCAAACTGGCTCATGGCCAGACTGGTTGCCAAAAAGAGGTAGGACAAACGCATTTCAGTCTTCCTTATCTGATTAAGAGAAATTGCTCCGTTAAGCCATTGAGAATAGACCCCGGTCGCCGATCCGGCAAAAGAAGTGCGTAAGGAAATCGTGTGATGACAAGGGGTTTCAATATTTTCAGGGGAATTTTTCTGTCAGGATATTGCCCTTCGCAGCACGTAAAAAGGCAGGAAAACATCATGATTAAAGACCAGACTTTCACCGGCCAGCGTTTTGGTGTGAAACAATTCACCGGCGAAGCGCTGGAAAACTGCCGCTTTTACTGCTGCCTTTTCGACAGCTGCGATTTATCAGAAACCGCTTTTACTGACTGTCTGTTTTACGATGACGACGAACAAACCGGCTGTTCGTTCCAGCACGCAAAATTACAGGACGCCAGTTTTAAACACTGCGATCTGACAATGGCTGATTTCAAAAATATTCAGGCACTCGGCCTGGAGATCCGCGAAAGCAAAGCCACAGGCGCAGATTTCAGCGGTGCCAGCTTTATGAATATGATCACCTCACGCACCTGGTTTTGCAGCGCGTTCATGACCAAAAATAACTTCAGCTACGCCAACTTCAGCAAAGTCATTCTGGAGAAATGCGAGCTGTGGGAAAACCGCTGGACCGGCGCAAATGTGCAGGGCGCAAACTTCAGCGGCTCCGACCTTTCCGGCGGCGAATTCACCGAGTTCGACTGGAATAATGTGAACATCACCCACTGCGACCTGACAAACTCTGATCTGGGCGAATTAAACCTCCGTAAAGTTGACGTCGACGGCGTGAAAATCGATGACTGGCAGCAAAGTCATTTGCTGGAGAAATTAGGCGTGATTGTGATTCATTCGACGTGAGAGTATTCCAAGTGACAGGGATTGAAATACGCATTATGGAAACCGAAAAGTGCGCTTCTCGCCCGTGCGTCATCAGGATTTCACCGCAATATGCTATAACAGGCATTCGCATTAGCCACTAAATTAACCTCATGAAAGATAATAGTATTTACTCTCCTCAGGCGTCTGTGCCGGAAAAGTCACGGGTTCTGGGCTGGTCCGATTTATTCTCACTGTGGTTCTCGCTTGGTATGGGTCTGATGGTATTGCAGGCCGGTGCGATTCTGGCACCCGGCCTCGGGCTGGCAGGATCGCTGGCAGCGATTGTGCTGGGTTCTGCCGTTGGCGTCGCGCTGCTGGCGCTGGTCGGGGTGACTGGCGGTCAGACGGGCATGTCATCTATGGCGTCGCTGAAACTGAGCCTTGGCAAACGCGGCGTTGCGTTGCCGGTGCTGTTCAATCTGATCCAGCTGATCGGCTGGGGCGCGTTCGAAATCGTCGTCATGCGCGATGCGGCCACTCTTCTGGCAAAACGGGCGTGGGGCGATGGCGGTTTGTGGGCCAATCCGACACTCTGGACATTTATCTTTGGCGCAATCGCCACGCTGCTGGCGGCAAGCGGGCCTCTTGCATTTATCCGCGTGGTGCTGCGCCGCTGGGGTATCTGGTTGTTACTGGCGAGCTGCGCGTGGCTGACCGGTTATCTGTTCCTGCATGCGGATTTATCATTGTTGTGGCATAAGGCAGGGGATGGTTCAATGCCGTTCGCGCTGGCATGCGATATCGTGGTGTCGATGGCGTTTTCATGGCTGCCGCTGGTGTCGGATTACACCCGTTTCGGGAAATCTGCACGACAGAATTTCTGGGGAACCGCCTGTGGATATTTTCTCGGCAGCGTCTGGATGATGTCGCTCGGCGTCGCGTATACGCTGGCGTTTGTCAGCACATCGACCGATGCCAATGCGCTGCTGCTGGCACTTTCTGGCGTTGCGCTGGGTATTCCCCTGCTGCTCATTCTGGTGGATGAGCATGAAAATGCCTTTGCCGATATTCACTCGGCGGCGGTTTCTGCGGGTACTTCCGTACCCGTCGGAATCGGTAAGCTGACGCTTGGCATCGGCCTGTTGTGTACGCTGATTGCCTGGTCGGTGCCGCTGACGCAATACGAAAACTTCCTGCTGCTGATCGGTTCGGTCTTTGCGCCGTTGTTCGGCGTGGTGCTGACACATCATTTTGTTCTGCGCCGTCAGACCAAAGAAAACCTGAACCTGCGTTCTGTCGCGGCCTGGTTTACGGGTATCGCGGTCTATCATCTGATGGCCAATCTGCTGCCTGACGTGGGGGCGACTATTCCGTCGCTGCTGGTGGCAGGGCTGGTGTGCTGGGGATTGGGGCGTAAAAGCTGAACTAAGAAAACCGCCCCTGAGGGCGGTTTTTTTGTGCCTGAAATTCAGCCCTTACTCACTCATTTCCTCTGCCCGAAAAAATCGTTGTACAGCATATAAAGATGCGCTGCGCTCCATGAGAAGTTGGGTGCACCCTGCTGCTGGCCGTTAAGCGGATTGTAGTTTTCGCGGATCGGGCCGTCAGTCATCAGCCCGTCGGCGTGATCGAAAAAGGCCTGCGCCATGGTAATGGCGTCATTGCGATAGCCGTATTGCTCCATGCCTTTCAGACCGAAATACAGCTGGTCAACCCAGACGCGGCCGCGCCAGTAAATATCAGCGCCGAACGCAGGATTAGTCAGTGCGGCGGTGCCGAGCGGCACATAGGTGTTAAATTCGCGCACATCTTTCATCACTTTCACCACGGCGTCGGCGTGTGCCTGCGTCGCCGCGCCGTTAAACAACGGTGACCAGCCTTCAGGCCCTTTACCGCGTTCGGCGATGGGTTTGCCGGCACAGCCGTTGGACAGCGGCTTGTCTTCAATCCGGATGTCGTAAAAGAAGCCGCTGCGGTCATCGAACATGCAGGTATTTATGTAATCCGCCAGTTTGCTGGCTTTTGTGCGGAAGTCTTGAGCGTCGGTTTTCTTACCCAGGATGTCAGCCATTTCAGCCAGGTACTTGTTGTCGCTGAACATGTAGCTGGCTTCATCGACCGACTCTTGCAGCAGGGAATATCCCAGCAACGTTCCGTCATCAGAACGATTTTCGGCGAATTTGACCTGCCAGTCCTGCTTTTTACCGCCATTTTTAATGTATTTCGCCAGCTGATCCGCATCGATAAAACCGAAAGCCGCCGCATCGTCACGGCCTGACTCCCAGGAAGCGGCAACCTGCGCGGGGATTTCGATACTGTCGTATGTGCCGGATTTCACCACGCGGTCGTAGTTTTCCAGGCCGGATTCGGTCTGCTCTTTCTGCCCTTCCCTGACGGTAAACAGCATTTTCCCGTCAGCGGTATTGTGCGCTTTATCGCGCGTTGCGCCGTATTCCGGCACGCCGTTGTGGTTGTGATCGCGGTTGCGCAGCCACCAGTCGTGATAAGCGACCAGTTTCGGGTACATTTCTGCCAGCCACTGTTTATCGCCGGTCGTTTTATAGACCTCCATCACCGACCATGCCGCCAGACTCGGCTTGGTGTTGCGCTCATTCCAGTTGGTACCGTCGCCGCCACGTTCGGGGCCCGGGTTGTAGGCAATCAGGTCAGGCACAAAACCGGCATCCCACGGACGAACCGGGTCGCCGGGCTGGATCTGAAAGGCAAACACCGCACGAATATTGTTTTTCGCCACCTCAGGATTGAAATGCGCCATCGCATACGCCTGTTTCCAGGTATCCCACGGCCAGGTCTGATTACCGGAGAACCAGCGCCCCGTGACCGAAGGCGTCACGGAATCAAATTTCATCGCACCCGCCGCACCGCGCCAGTTGCCGTTCAGGGTTTCGATCGCTTTCACCGCCACGCGCTCCTGCGCCGCCGTCGCGTGAGGATTGGTCAGCCCTTTATTGAGATAACCTTCCCAGCGCTTCTCCGAGGCAGCAAGATAGGTTTGCGGATGTGCCAGAATGTCGGCGATTTTCGGCTGTTCCCGCTGTACTTCGGCGGCAGTCAGCAAATGCGAATAGGTGGTGTAAATCGTGGTGGAACCGGCGATTTTGGCCTTCGCGGTAAACTGATGGCCTTGCGCGATAGTCTGCGCCGGCAGCGATTTATGGATCTGATATTCCGACTCACCGGACGTCATCAGGCTGGAAGCCGCACGCACCTTGCCGAACGTCACTTTCAGGCCATCGGCGGTCGGGATGATTTTTCGGGTATACCCCGGGTACTCCTGTTCGATGGTTTTATCCGACTGCGGTTTTCCTTCCTGAGCATGAAGTTTTTCCAGCAGCTCGCCATCCCAGACCAGCTCCAGCGGCGTTTCGGTGGTGATTTTGGTTTCCAGCAGCGAGGTGCGGTTAGTGACAAACCGCAGCGTCAGAACGACATGGATTCCGGGCGCGGTCAGCGTCTGAATTAATGCGCCGGGAATGCTGTAAGCGGTCATGCTCAGCGCGACTTTTTTGCCGTCTTTTAAGAGTGTCAGGCGGTCAAAATTATCCGCCATAAAGTTGATGTACTCTTCCGTCAGCAGCGCCGGACCGGGGAATCCGCCAGCCGCTTCCGCGCTGGCCGGTAATAAATGCCCGTGCCACGCACCGTCATCAAATAAAGGATTAAAACGCTGATGCTCGTCGAAATCATAATCGAGCATATATTGCGGCGCACCGGTGCGGTTAATCACATTTTTATATTCACCGGCGCGCAGGGTATTCGCGTTTTCGGCCAAAACGTTGCCGGAAATAAATAATGTTGCGGCAATAAATAAAGCAACAGGTTTAAGCTTGCTGACGGTTTTCATTATGATTTTCCCCAATAGAAATATTGCATCAGAAATATGGAATTGCTGGCACCGGTATTGTCGTTGCTCATATAGAATTTACTGTCCAGCGCCGTGGCGAACCGGCCACCGTAATATTCGTACCAGATACCGGCTTGTGCATAGGATGTCGTGGTGTCCGATGCGTTATCTAAATGGTGTTCGGCGTAACTGTAGGCGGTGGAGAAATAGAGGCCGGATACCGCTTCAACCATGGCGCTGACCATCGCGCCCGATTCGCTCCCCGGATGATTGCCGTCGCCTTTTCCGGTGTGATGCCAGACGCGCCCGGCCAGGTTTTTGCCCTGCAATCCGGCGAGGAATAATTGCCCGGTGCCGTCGGTAAGTTCGAGGCCGTTGAGCAGCGTCAGCCCTTCCGTCAGGTCATATTGCGTATAGCCATTGACCATCGCGCGGTATGTGTATTTATCTGAATAGCGGTCATATTTTCCGAAATGCAGCAACGCGGTACTTTCATTAACGCGGCTTTCCGGGGCGGCAGTCACGCTGTAGCGGAATTTTCCGGTGAGATTCTGGATTTTTGCCGCCTGCGTCAAATCGCGCGTATTGGGGATCACGTAACCGTATTCCGGCGTGAAATCGCCCCACCATTGCAGGTCGTCCAGCGAAGAATCGTTGCGCATACTGAGGATCATTTCGGTGCCGTTATCCGTGCGGTAACCGCCATAAAAACGGTTCAGACCGCCTTCAAATCCGCCCCAGCTTTGGTCCGGCACCCAGGCGTTTCCGTGATGATCGGCCTGCACCGTCCAGCCTTCGCCATAAATAAGCCCGAACCAGTTGCCGTGTTTTATTTCCAGACCGCCTTCGATATAGGTGCCGTCGCTGTATTTATGCTGGTCTTTACCGTTCAAATATACGCTGCCACCGCCGCCCATTTCGCCATAAAATCGGTAGGCAGTGTTATTGGCGCTTTGTGGCGTTATTTCCGGTGGCGATAAAACATTATGTTCAGCGGGCACGACAGATTCCTGCGCCCATGAACTCATTGGCGAGGCGAATAATAAAATCATGAACATTTTGTGGAATGATATTTTCTTCATGGTATGCGCTTCACTTAAGGTGAGTATTTAGAATTCAGAGGAACTGAGCTAAAAAGTAAAAACGCAGTCTAGTAAATATTTTACTAAATTATACTTAAATATCGGTAAAGCGTTAACCCTGTCACATTGAGATTTTGGGGGCTTACGCATCCGGGGCTGGTGTACATAAGCCGCTGATCACATTAAGCTACGGCTTTGGTTTACCTGATTATGAGACGCTGATGGCTACTTTGAAGGAAATCGCTGAGGCCGCGAACGTATCCGTTGCGACGGTTTCACGTGTGCTAAATGACGACCCGAGCCTGAGCGTGAAAGCGCAAACCCGGCAGAAGATTTTAGAAGCGGCAGAACGCCTGGAATATAAACTGTCGCCGTCCAAACGTAACGCCACGCACCGGATGACCTTCGCCGCGCTTTTCACCTACCGGCAGGGGCTGGAAATCGACGATCCTTACTACCTTTCCATGCGCTATGGCATTGAAACACAGTGCGAAAAACTCGGCATCACCCTGATTTCCGGCTATGACTTCACCGGCGATAAACCACTGCCTGCCGCCGACGGTTTTCTGGTTATCGGCCAGCCGCAAACGGCGCTGCACACCCAGCTCAGTCAGCAATCCAGCCCGGTGGTTTTCATTGATGGCGTGATGGAAGACGCACAGTTTGACTGCGTGAACGTCGATCTCTTTAAGATCAGCCAGAAAGTGATCGACTTCTTTATTGACCAGGGCTATTCACGGATCGGTTTTATCGGCGGGCGCGATCTCCCGGAATTTGCCGACCAGCGGGAACAGGCTTTTGTAGAATATGGCCGCCTGAAAAACGTCGTGCAGCCGCAGGATATTTACTACGGCGATTTCACCAGCCAGTCCGGCTACCAGTGCGCGAAGAAAATGTTGCAGGAGAATACGCCGTTTCCTCCGGCGCTGCTGATCGCCACAGACACCATAGCGTTGGGCGTTACCCGCGCGCTGCTGGAACACGGCGTGAAAATCCCGCAGCAAATCGCGCTGATCAGCGTCAACGACATCCCGACCGCGCGTTTTGTTTTTCCTTCTTTATCAACGGTTCGTATTCATTCCGAAACTATGGGCGCGCAGGCCGTTAACCTGCTGACCGAACGTCTGCGTGATGAACGCAACGTCCCGCTTGCCGTGTTTGTGCCCAGCTCTCTCCAGCTGCGCGACACCACCCGTCGCTAGAGTCCCCGGCCTTAAAAAGGATCATCAGTCGCAGTGAAAATTAACTGCATGATCCTTCTGCGTATTTTTTAATTTTTGTGATCCTCTGAACAATTGGTAAATGTTTTTAGTTATTTTTACTAAATATTTACTATCTTATTTCCCATAGAAACACGTCTCAGGAGAGTTCACGTGAATAATTGGGAAAACATCGACAAGCAGTCGGAAAACCGTTTACCGCCGCGTGCCAGCTTTTTCAGCTATGAAAATGCGCAGCAGGCACTGAGCTTTGACCGCGCGGCCAGTCAGCATTTTCAGTTGCTCAGCGGCCGCTGGCAGTTTCGTTATTTTGAGCACCCGGCTTTAGTCCCGGACGAATTTTATAATCAACCGATGGCAGAATGGGGCGATATCACCGTCCCCGGCATGTGGCAGATGGAAGGCCACGGCCAGTTGCAATACACCGATGAGGGTTTCCCCTTCCCAATCAACATTCCTTTTGTTCCAACCAATAACCCGACCGGCGCATACCAGCGGAAATTTCATCTCGATGCTGCGTGGGAAAATGCGCAAACCCTCATAAAATTCGACGGCGTCGAAACCTACTTTGAAGTGTATGTGAACGGCCATTACGTTGGGTTCAGCAAAGGCAGCCGCCTGTGCGCGGAGTTTGATATCAGCGCTTTTGTGCAGGGGGGCGAAAACCTGTTGTCGGTGCGCGTGTTGCAGTGGGCGGATTCGACCTATATCGAAGATCAGGATATGTGGTGGATGGCCGGGATTTTCCGCGATGTGTATCTGACTGGCCGGGATCCTGTTCATCTCAACGATTTCACCGTGGTGACAGCGTTTGACGAGAACTACTGCGACGCCGTGCTTAACATTGATGCCGTTCTGTGTAATTTGCACGAGCCAGTCAGGGGCTATCGTCTGCACGCGCAGTTATTCGACGATGGCATCTGTGTGGCACAATTGTCAGCAGATAACCTGACTATTGGCGATCAAACGCGCTGTCGCCTGGACATTCCTGTCAGCCAGCCACGCCAGTGGAGCGCCGAACATCCTGCGTTATATCAGCTGCTTTTGACGCTGTACGACGAGGCGGGTCAGGTGATTTCCGTGGTGCCGCAGCGCGTGGGTTTTCGGGATATCTGCGTGCGTGACGGGCTGTTTTACGTCAACGGGCGCTACCTCAAACTGCACGGCGTAAACCGTCACGATCACGATCATCGCAAAGGCCGCGCGGTCGATATGGCGCGGGTTGAGCGCGATATCATCCTGATGAAACAACACAACATTAATTCGGTACGCACCGCGCATTACCCGAACGACCCGCGCTTTTATGAACTGTGCGACATCTACGGTTTATTCGTGATGGCCGAAACCGATCTGGAAAGCCACGGTTTCGCAAACGTCGGCGATCTGAGCCGCATTACCGACGATTCGCGCTGGGAACACGCCTATGTGGAACGTATCGGGCGTCACGTGATGGCGCAGAAAAATCACCCGTCCATCATTATATGGTCGCTCGGCAACGAATCCGGCTATGGCTGTAACATCCGCGCGATGGCTGCGCGCTGCAAAGCCCTTGATCCGACCCGTCTGGTTCACTACGAAGAAGACCGTGACGCAGAAGTGACCGACGTCATCAGCACCATGTATTCCCGTGTGCAAATGATGAATGCATTCGGCGAATACCCGCACGCCAAACCGCGCATCCTCTGTGAATACGCCCACGCAATGGGCAACGGCCCCGGCGGATTAGCGGAATATCAGGCCGTCATGAACCGCCATGCCAGCCTTCAGGGGCATTACATCTGGGAATGGTGCGATCATGGCCTGCTGGAAACCGGTGAAAACGGTCAGTCGCGTTACGCCTACGGCGGCGATTACGGCGATTATCCGAACAACTACAACTTCTGCATGGACGGCCTGATTTATCCGGATCAGACTCCCGGCCCCGGCCTGCGCGAATACAAACAGGTGTTGTGCCCGGTGGAAATCAGCCACGCCGGCAATACGCTGCGGATCAAAAACCGTTACTGGTTCAGTTCACTGGAAGACATCACGCTGACGCTCACCGTGCAGGTAGCAGGTCGCTGTCTGGAAGACCATCAAATCGCCCTGCCGCATCTGCAATCCGGCGAAAGCGAAACGGTTCCGCTGCCGGAATTCACCGACAACGGGCAGGAAACCTTCCTGAATATCCGCATCAGCAAAAACAGCCCGACCGCTTACAGCGAAGCGAATCATCCGCTCGGCCATTACCAGGTGCTGTTGCAGGCAGCTCAGCCGCTGGAAACTTTGCCTGACCTTAAAGCCACCGGAGCGCTGGTCTGCGACGAGCAAAAACATCAGTTGATCGTTCGCGGCGAAAACTTCCGTCTCGAATTTTCCCGTCTCGACGGCGAACTGAAATCCTGGCAGGCGGACGGCGTTGAGATCACCGGCCGCGCGCCGAAACTCAATTTCTTCAAGCCGGTTATCGACAACCATAAACAGGAGTTCGAGGGCCTGTGGCAGCCCAACCATCTGCAAATCATGCAGCAACATTTCCGCTCACTGAGCTGGAAAAATCAAAATAGCGACGTAGTAATTGAAGTTCACAGCATCATTGCACCGCCGGTCTTTGATTTCGGGATGCGCTGCGTTTACCGCTGGCAGATAACGCCTCAGGGCGCGGTGAGCCTCGATTTATCCGGCACACCCTACGGTCATTTCGATGCAATTATCCCGAAGATCGGCCTCGATTTTGGCGTCAGCCGCCGCTTCACGCAGGTGGAATATTACGGGCGCGGACCGGGTGAAAACTATCCGGACAGCCGCCAGGCCAACCTGATCGGCCATTATCAGCAGCCGGTCAGCCGCTTATTTGAAAATTATCCGATGCCGCAGGACAACGGTAACCGGCAGGACATCCGCTGGCTGAGCCTTCGCGATGACGCGGGAAAAGGGATTTTCATTCAGCCACGCCAGCCGCTCAATTTCAGCCTGTGGCCGTACAGTTCGCAGATGCTGCAACAGGCGCAGCACATCGACGAACTCACGCAGGACAGCTGCCTGACGCTCAATCTCGATCACCAGATTATGGGGCTCGGCTCGAACTCGTGGGGCTCGGAAGTGCTCGATTCCTACCGCGTGTATTTCACGGCATTTCGCTACGGCTTCACGATGCTGCCATTCCGCCAGCAGGACAACGACAGCCTGAGTCTCGCGCAATTCAGCATCCAGCCGCAGGAGGCAAACTGATGATTATTCTCGGGTCTTTGGCTGAATTTCAGCAGCTTTATCATACAGGGAAAAAATGGCAGCGCTGCATGGAAGCCATTAATAATATTGAAAAAATCCACTCCGGCGTCTTTCACTCCATCGGGGATTCGCTGGTGTACCGGTTAGCGTCCGGCGCAGAGTTTCAGCGTGAAGAATTCGAAGGTCACCGCCGGTATTTCGACGTGCATTACTACCTCGAAGGCGCAGAAGAAATCGAGTTTGCTGCCAAATCTGCCCTGCATTGCATTTCGCCTTATGACGATGAAACGGATCGCGAATTTTTTAGCGGTCAGGGTGAAACGGTAAAGGTGAATAAAGGCCGCGTGGTCATTTTTGAAAACCACGAAGCCTGCCGGTTCAGGCCGGAAAAAGACGTCAAAAAAGTCATATTAAAAGTGACCGTCGAAGAGAGTTATTTCGTTAATAAATAATAAAAAAACAAGAACCACTTACCCTACAAACATCGCAGTTGGAGAGTATTTATGGCCGGGTCCAGTCGAAATACCATAGGCAAATTTGGATTATTATCCATGACATTTGCCGCCGTGTTTAGCTTCAATAACGTCATCAACAATAACATCCAGTTAGGCATCGCCTCCGCTCCGGTATTTCTGGTGGCGACGATCATTTACTTTATTCCGTTCTGTCTGATCATCGCCGAGTTTGTCTCGCTGAATAAAAACTCGGAAGCTGGAGTTTACGCCTGGGTAAAAAGCGCACTCGGCGGACGCTGGGCATTTATGACCGCGTACACATACTGGTTCGTGAATTTGTTCTTCTTCACGGCATTACTTCCGCGCGTCATTGCCTATGCGTCGTACGCTTTTTTAGGGCACGACTATATTTTCACGCCAATCACTACGGCGATTATCAGCATCTGTCTGTTCGCCTTCTCGACTTTAATTTCCAACAGCGGCGCGAAATTACTCGGTCCGATGACGTCGGTAACATCCACATTAATGTTGCTGCTGACGTTCTCTTATATTGTGCTGGCAGGCGCGGCATTAATGGGCGGCGTGGAACCGGCGAATCCGATTAACGTGGAGGCCATGACGCCGCACTTTAACTGGGCATTCTTAGGCATTATCGCGTGGATATTCCAGGCGGCAGGCGGAGCAGAATCCGTGGCGGTTTATGTGAATGACGTCAAAGGCGGCAGCCGGTCGTTTGTGAAAGTCATTATCATTTCCGGGCTGGTGATTGGCGTGCTTTATTCCATCGCGTCATTGTTGATTAACGTTTTTGTGGCACAGTCCGCACTGCATTTCACCGGCGGTACGGTACAGGTTTTTGAAGGATTATCGGCGCACTTTGGTTTACCGGCCGTCCTGATGAACCGTTTTGTCGGCGTGGTTTCTTTCACCGCCATGTTTGGATCACTGCTGATGTGGACGGCCGCGCCGGTGAAAATCTTCTTTACTGAAATTCCTAAGGGGATTTTTGGCGAGAAAACCATTCGTCTGAATAAACATGGCGTTCCGACACGTGCGGCGTGGATCCAGTTCCTTATTGTTATCCCGCTGATGTTAATTCCAACATTAGGTTCCGACAGCGTGCAGGATTTAATGAATACGCTGATTAACATGACCGCCGCCGCGTCAATGCTGCCACCGCTGTTTATTATGCTGGCATACCTGAACCTGCGCCTGAAATACGACAGCGTTGAGCGCGATTTTAAGATGGGTTCCAGAATGCAGGGGATCACTATTGTCAGTACGCTGATTGTGATTTTCACCGTCGGGTTTATCGCCTCAACCTTCCCGACCGGCGCCAGCATTATCACCATTGTATTTTATAACGTCGGCGGACTGGTGCTGTTCCTTGGCTACGCGTGGTGGAAATATAATAAATATTCTAAAGGACTGGACGATAAAACCCGATATCACGAAGACACGCCGCTGGCGAGAATAGTGCTGGAATCACAGAACGAAACGGCGCGTGTGAAAGCAGCAAATATCGCAAAACCATTGTCCGGCATGTAGATCGGAATTATGGGCATAAAAAAAACCGCCTGTGAAAAAGGCGGTTTTTGTTTTTCTGAAATCCGAACTTACAGTGCGATATCCGCAGGCTTTTTCGGTTCTTCTTTGGCTTCGGCTTCAAGCGGGCGCAACTGAATCACTTCGGCAACCGGCGTCGTTTTCATTGACGGGGTTTCCAGTTCGAGAATGCGGCTGGCTTCCAGCAGCTCTTTCTCGGTCGCTTCCACGTTACCATTCAGTTTTGTGCCGTAGGATGGAATGATTTCGCGGAATTTCGCCTGCCATTCAGCACTGGCGGCCCGCTCTTTGAAGACCGTTTCCAGCAATTTCATCATGATAGGCGCTGCCGTGGACGCGCCCGGAGAGGCTCCCAGCAATGCCGCAATACTGCCGTCTTTCGCACTGACCACTTCCGTGCCCAGACGCAAAACGCCGCCGTGCTTGCCATCTTTTTTGATGACCTGCACACGTTGTCCGGCGACCCAGCGTTTCCAGTCTTTCTGCTCGGCCTGCGGGAAGAATTCCTTCAGTGCGGCATGACGGTCTTCATCACTGAGCATCACCTGCCCGACCAGATATTTTACCAGGTCGAAGTTGCCCATGCCCACGTGAGTCATCGGCAACAGGTTGGAACTGTTCACACTGCCGAACAGATCCCACAGGGAGCCGTTTTTCAGGAACTTGCTGGAGAAGGTAGCAAACGGCCCGAACAGCAGAACCTGTTTGCCATCGATAATGCGGGTGTCGAGATGCGGAACGGACATCGGCGGCGCGCCCACGGCGGCTTTGCCGTAAACCTTAGCCAGATGACGTTTCACAACGTCCTGATTTTCAGTCACCAGGAATTCACCGCCGACCGGGAAACCGCCGTATTCACGCGCTTCCGGGATGCCGGATTTTTGCAGCAATGTCAGCGATGCACCACCCGCGCCGATGAAAACGAATTTCGCATTCACGACGTGGTGTTTGTGACTGTGCTTCAGATCGGTAATGGTGACGCGCCAGGTCTTGTCACGGTTGCGCTGGATATCGCGCACTTCCTGACCGTTTGCCAGCGTGAAGTTGGATTTTTTCTGTAACGCGTCCACCAGCTGACGGGTCACTTCACCGAAGTTAACGTCCGTGCCTGCCGTGGTGCGTGTCGCAGCGACTTTCTGATTCGGGTCACGGCCATCCATTACGGCCGGGATCCACTGTTTGATTTGTTCCGGGTCTTCCGAATATTCCATCCCGCGGAACAGGGTGCTTTGCTGAAGCGCAGCGAAGCGTTTGCGCAGGAAATCGATGTTTTCATCGCCCCAGACAAAGCTCATGTGCGGCACGCTGTTGATGAATGAGCGCGGGTTATTCAGCACGCCTTTCTGAACCTGATACGCCATGAACTGACGGGAAACCTGGAAGGCTTCGTTGATCGCCACGGCTTTCGTGATATCGACAGAGCCGTCGGGCATCACCGGGGTGTAATTCATTTCTGCCAGCGCCGCATGACCGGTGCCCGCATTGTTCCAGCCGTTGGAGCTTTCCTGTGCCACGCTATCCATGCGTTCGATCATGTGGATCGACCAGTCCGGCTCGAGTTCCTGGAGATACGTCCCCAGCGTTGCACTCATAATTCCGCCGCCGACCAGCAATACATCAACGGATTTTTCGTCTTCTGCGGCCGCAGGCTCGCTGGCACCCAGTGAGTCACGGTTGAGAAGCATACCAAGTATCTTTCTCATGACGTCTGTTTCTCTAAATGTTCAGTTCTGTTTTGTTAAGACTATCGAACAAGAAATTAGCAAAAAAACACGCGGGATCGTTACTGAAACTTCATTTTTTCAAATGATGGCTACGAATATAACATTATCACTACAAAATTTAAAAAAGGATTTAACGTTTCAAAAAAACGGTAGCTGATGATGTGATCTCCCTCACAGCCCGCAGCCTGACGGGGTTTTTTAGGCGTTTGAAAGAGTTTTAAGGCGGATGTGAGCCGTACAAAGAATGCGCTATTCGTGCTAAATCGGGTTTTTGAGGGAGGGCAGACAGAGGGGGAATAAAAAAAGCAGTCTTTCAACTGCCTCCGGCATTTGTCTTATCAGTGAAGGCAGTGATGCGCTCGGGTTCTGACTCAGGTGGAACGGATGAAGGATTCGTACCGGGTAAATCGACGTCAAAACGTTTAAGCCATTGTGCCGTGGAATTCCGGTCGAAACGGATTTCACCGGCGATTGAGCCGTATCCCAGACTACCAATTTCGGGGGCTCTTACAGGTTTGAGTGCGTTATTCACTTTGACATAAAGCTCAGGGTACGGATTATCTTTCACCCAGCCCAGTTCTGG